>NZ_JASKLM010000045.1:0-12956 GCF_030153625.1 Pyrococcus sp.
GCCATTGGCTGATGACGTTGACTTGAAAGAGTTGGCCAGGAGGACTGAAGGTTACACTGGTGCAGACATAGCAGCAGTCTGCCGAGAAGCAGCACTAAATGCCATGAGAAGGGCCCTTGAGCAAGGAATAATCAAGGAAGGCATGAAAGCTGACGAAATAAGGAAAGTGGCTAAGGTAACAATGAAGGACTTTGAAGAGGCATTAAAGAAGATTGGACCTTCAGTAAGTAAAGAAACCATGGAATACTACCTCAAAGTCCAAGAGAAGTTCAAGCAGGCCAGAGGCTGATTTCCTTTACCTTTTTCTTCAACATTAATTTGGACGCTGACCGAAAAGTATTTAACTGTATCTCAACATTTCGTTGATGACAAACTCAGGAGGTGGCAAGAGATGGCTGAGGAGCACGTTGTTTACATTGGAAAGAAGCCTGTTATGAACTATGTCCTAGCCGTAATAACCCAGTTCAACGAGGGAGCAAAGGAGGTCTCAATAAAGGCCCGTGGTAGGGCTATTAGCAGAGCTGTTGATGTAGCAGAAATCGTCAGAAACAGGTTCCTCAAGGACACCGTTGACATTAAGGAGATTAAGATCGGTACTGAGGAGCTTCCAACTGCAGACGGTAGAACAACAAACACTTCAACTATTGAGATCGTTCTAGAGAGAAAGGTCTGATTTCATTTCCTTTCCTTTTCACTTTCAACCTTTTCTACTAGCTCATCTAATAGTTCTTTAAATTTAAATGCATCAACCCATTTAATTCCCATCTTCTCTGCCCAAGTGAGAATTCCAACGTCAGCTGATACAATAATCCCGTCGATCTCCTTTGCTAGCAGTATAAGCTCAAAATCTTCAGTGCTGTCAACAATTCCCTCTCTTAGAGCTTTTCTGTAATTTCTTCTCAGCTTTTGTATTATTTTGTCAACGTTGTTGGTGTCTATTACGCTCTCTCTAACAGCCTTCTCTGCTACTCTAAGTCCCTTGTCAACTCTCCTTCTTATATCCTCTATTAGCTCATAGACTACGAATGCGGGGATTTTTATATCGTGAACATTTGGAGGTTTTTTTATTATGTAAAGTTCCATCTCGGGGGGAATATCTTCCAAGAAGTTTTTGACTTCCTTGTAGATCCCAGGGGGCATGTAAAATTCAACTTTTCCAAAGAGCTTCTCAGCGTATTTGAGGAAGGTTTTCATGGCCTCAGTTGGGGTATTCCCAAACTTCTTCCTTACGTCTGGATTAACGAAAATGCTGGTATCTAGGATGAAGCGAATCATACCCCTCACCTGGAATTTTATATGTGGCCCACCCGTAACACCCGCCCTCATCGTAGCATGTATGCATTCTCAGGCGGGCTAACCCAGGTGGGCCTGTGCCCGGCCAGGGTTACCCCCGGTCACGGCACTCCGTGACGCGGAAGGCACCTCCCGAGGGGACCTCGCTGAGGCCGGGCTGTTGCCCCCGCGTCGCACCTGGCCTCATTAAGATCAGCCAAGCCCTCGCTTGCGGGGGCGTTAATTATTTTACATTAAGACGTTTATAATGTTGACTTCAAAAAAAGAGATTATGAGGGGAAGTTTGACGTTTCTTCGTTGCTCTTCATTATCTTTTGCCTATATTCTTCATACTTCTTTCTAGCTTCTTCCGCTTTCTCTTTCTCCCCTAAATATTCATAAGCCTCAGCAACATGTTTCCACCACATTGGATCCTCTTCGGCTTCCTTTAGGCAGTACTCTAGGAACTTTTGATAAGCTTCTCTTGCTAATTCTTCCATCCCCAACTTTCTCGCTATGTTGCCCACATCTTCCCAAAATACTCCCTCTTCTTGAGCTTCTCCTTTGTAATATTCTAATGCTTTCATCCATGCTTCTCGGGCTTTTTCCTGATTTCCAAGTTCTTCGTACAACTTAGCTACATCCTCCCAGAACCATGGTTCCTCTTGAGCATATCTTTCCAAAGCTTTTGCAGCTCTCTCCATGTTTCCTGCTTTTTTCCAGTATTCATGGGCCTCCTTAAGATAGTAGGTGTCCTTTTCTTTCTCATAGAGCTGCTCATAGAGTTCGGCGGCCTTTGCATACTCCCCAGCCTTTTCATATGCCCAGGCAGCACTTTCCAGCCATCCTAGCTTTAGGTACATTTCCGCTGCCTTTAGATAGTTTCCAGCTTTTTCATACTTTCTTGCTGCCTGCTTATATTTCCCCATCCTTTCTAGCTTTTCTGCACTCCTGAACCTATCGGTAATGCTTAGGTCGGGTTCGCTTATGTACCATATCCCGAAAGCTAAGACGGCTATGAAGAATAATATAATCCCTCCAATTACTTTGAGTTTCTGCCAAGTTATTGAAAGATAAGTAGCATATCCTGAAATAATTGTGAATGGCAGGAGGAGGAGAGCATATTTCCAGCTCTCTGCATATATTGTTAGGGCCAAGAAAAACGCTAGCATTAATGTTAGTCCCAGGAATCCCAGGCTTAAAATTATTCTAATTAGCATCCAAAAGCCCCACTTCCACACTATAAATCCTGCTATACCTATAATTAGAGCGAGAAATCCAGCTACGTACAACTTTAGCTTGTCCATCCTTCCACCTCCAATAGGAACTTTTTATATTCGGGTTTTGGAGTATACAAGTAGGGATTTTTCCTGCCTATTACTCGATGACAGGGGACTATTATTGGATAGGGATTTCTCTTTACAGCTGCTCCAACTGCTCTTGATGAAGTGTTTAGTATCTTTGCAAGCTCTCCATAGGTTATTACCTCTCCTCTTTTAACGTTTTCCACTAAATAGATATACAGCTTTCTTTCAAATTTTGTTAAATAGGAGACTTCAATGAACTCTGCTGCTTCTTCGTTACTTATTTTTCCTATAAGGGTTTTAAAGACAACATCCGAAAATCCGCTATTTCCCTCCTTTATCTCAAGTTTTTTGTTTAACCTTTTTTCAAGAAAGTTAATTAGCGTTGGTATTCTATGCCTTATAACTTCCGGCTCATCTATAGAAAATATAATTCCAAAAATCTTGTCCTCACTTAATGTCCCTATGTAAACTGCTTTATTTTTTACTTGGAATTTCCTAACTTCCAATATCATTATTACCACCAGCAAAATGTTCCCATCCACGCATTGGCACTTTTTCTCCTGTTGTTGTATACACTCCTTCTCCTTTTTCGACTCTTCCAATTATAGAAAATTCAAAGCTTAGGATGTCCAAATACTCCTGGGATATCGTGAACACAAGTTCAAACTCCTCTCCACTGGCAAGAGCAACTTCTACTGGGTTTTTAACGATCTCTTTAACCTTTTCATGTACTGGAAGCGAATTTGGGTCTATAACTATTTTTACTTTACTCGCTTTTGATATCTCCCAGAGTTCCTTCGATAGTCCATCGCTTATGTCAATTGCTGAGCTTGCGTAGTTTGCTAATTCTAACCCTTCCCTTACCCTTGCAATAGGATTTTTCATTTTTTCAGCTATCTCCCTGGGAATTTTTTCTCCTTTCAACCATAGTAGAAGGGCAGTTAGAGGCCTACCAAGATCTCCAGTAACACAAACCACCTCTCCAGGTTTTGCACCACTTCTCAAGAGAATTCTTTCTGCTTCTCCAATGGCTCCTCCGTCTATAACAAGCTCATTGCTCTCGTTTGTGTCTCCACTTAGAACCTCCACATTGTACCTTTTAGTCCCTCTTTTAATTCCTTTGGCAATTTCTCTTAGTGTTTTTTCGTTAATATCTCTTGGAAGTCCCAGAGAAAAGAAGAATCCTATCGGCTTTCCTCCCATGGCTGCTATGTCACTTACGTTCATTGTAACAACTTTTGCTCCAGCTTCTTCGGGGGTCATGAAGTCGGGAACATCTGTTCTCCACACTAACATGTCATTTGTTAGTAATAGCCATCTGTCCCCAAGTTTTATAAATCCTGCATCGTCTCCAAGCACTTTTGACTTCAATTCTTCTTGAAACAACTTGATGATTTCGGTCTCTTTCATCTTTCCTCACCATAACAAGTTAAAGGTTTATATTTATCGTCAAGTTTTAATTTAATGGTGATGCCAATGAATGAGGCAACGTTAGAGGCTTATGCTACATACTTTAAGATAATTGTCGTGCTAGTAGCGATTGGGTACTTTGCTTACATATTCATTAACAGGGAGAAGTTTAGGGTTGCAAGAATTGTGGCGATCTCAGCCCTATCTGCAGCTGCAGTAACGGTAACCACAATGCTTGTTAGAATTCCGATTCCCGCGTCTCAGGGTTACTTGAACTTTGGAGATATAATGATAATGCTAGTTGCAGTTCTCTTTGGACCTTTAGTTGGAGGATTTGCTGGAGGAGTTGGTTCGGCTTTGGCAGATGTAATTGGTTATCCATCCTGGGCCCTCTTTACGCTGGTAATAAAAGGAACTGAAGGTGTAATAGTGGGCTGGTTCTCTAAAGGAACCACAAATTATGGAAGAATTCTTCTGGGAACCGTTCTTGGAGGCATAGTCATGGTTCTCGGTTATGTATCTGTAGCATACGTTCTATACGGCCCAGGTGGCGCCGTAGCTGAATTCTACAATGACATAGTTCAGGCAGTGTCTGGAATTATAATTGGTGGAGGACTGGGATATATTCTGAAAAAGAGAATAGGTCCTATTCTTGAGTAGGTATCTCTTCAATTATCTTTTCCCATTCTTTTTCTTGGAGAAGAGGATCAATTGATATTCTTTTGGCTGCTTTCTTAATTTGGCCGAGATACTTAGAATCTGCTATAATTGCATCACTTCCTAGTTCCTCAATTTCATAAACTTTCAGTCTGACATCTTCGGGTAGATATCTTATAAAGATAGGGCCAGCTAAGATTATATCTGGCTCAAATCCGTCATCTTCTAATTCCTTTATTGCAGCTTCAATAATTTCCTTGACTTGGGACATTATGTTGTTGTTCTCCATGTCTCACACGCATACTAACATAGCATTCAAAGCTTAAAAAATTTGTTGGGAAAAAGTTATTTAAGTATGCCGAGACTCTTGTTTGTCTTCTTTATGCTTTCCCACTTCTCGGCAATTTCAAACATTGCCCTTATTGCATCTATATTTTCGGGAATTACATCACTCTCTTGATGAACTGCCTGTATGTAGAAGAGTCTATTGCCCTTTACATTTATGCTTTCTTTCCACACTGCAATCTCATAAAGATTGTTCCATTCTCTGTGCAAATCCCTAGCGAATTCTATTAGCTGAGCAGTGCTCTCGAATCCCTTCTCCTTTTCAAAAAGGAGTACTCTCGTTGTGTTCTCGAAAATGTCAATAACATCTTCCCTGGTTAAGGGTTTCTTAAGCTCTACCATTATTGAGTGAACATGCATAATTGTTGTTGGGACTACAAATGCAGAAGTTTCTATGTTTATTGGGATTACAGTTTGCACATCTGGTCCATGGTGGGAAGGAATTGTTACGCTCGGTTTTATAGCGTTTATTGGTCCTCTCTTAATGTCGTTTGGATCGGCAGCTCTCCTAATCATTACGGCATATACGTAATCAACGTAATCTTTTATTGCATTGAGAGTTCTCACTAACCCTGTAGTGTTACAAGAGACAACCCTCACGTAATCTTTTCCAAGGGCAGCTTCATAGTTTGCTTGAGCTACAAAAGAAACTTGAGCAACTTCAGCTTTTTCTCCCCCTTGGAAAATAGCCTTAACTCCCGCCTTCTCATAGAGTTGCTTATTTTTCTCTCCCATTCCTCCGGGAGTTGCATCTACAATTATGTCTACCTTTTCCAACAAGTCATTGAGTGTTCCTTCAACCTCAAATCCAGCTTTTTCAAATCTTGGAAGGAATTCCTCACTTGCGGCGTATACTGGGATTCCAAGTTCTTTTGCTCTGTAAGCTTCAAAATCAGGCTTAGTTTTTGTAACTCCTATGAGCTCCATGTCATCTTGCTTAGTTACGGCGTAGGCTACCCTCTTTCCAATTGTCCCATATCCATTAATTCCGACCTTTATTTTCACTTTACCTCACCAGATTTAGATTATAAAATGAAATTTTAAGGGTTGTTTTCACTCAAAGTGACTATTTACTGGCATTGTCTGATTAGGAAGAGTACCCACAACTTCAAATTCGATTCTAATGTTTGTGAGAATATAGAGGAATACCAATACTGCAAGCCCAATGATAAGCTTAGAGAACCAAGATGGATAAGGTTCTGGAAATTCTGCATTTGACTTCATAATAGTCCCCTCATCTACAACAATGGCATCGGAGGGCATCTTTGAAAGAACTAGGAAGACTATCAGATCACCAACTATTCCAGTGGTATTGAAAATGTACAATATGGCCCAGAAGGGAGAATATGTAACCCAGGAAAAGAAGAACGCCACAATGGATATAATAATTGGAGCTATAGTGATGTATCTTATTTTTTTAACTGGAAGAGGAGTGTTAATGCCAACATAAACGGCTAAAATGATCCCATATTTAGTTAATACTCCTAAGCTGGTCTTGGCTCCGCTAAGTTTTGCTGTGAGGGCATGAAGGCCTTCGTGGAGGATTACAACAAGTATTAGGGGAAGAACAAGATAATGTAGGAGATCCCTAGAAGAACTCATTGATAAAGAAACCCAGTGCACTGTAAGAGAGGAGCCTATGAGCAGTAAAAAGGACAATGCTGTGAGATCCTTCGAGTATCGAAATAGATCAAATTCATACAAGAACATAGAATCTTTCATGTTTGCATGAGTGAATGGTCACCTATAAATGTTTTTTGCTTGGGAATAATCTTTAAAAAACAACATAATAAAATTAGGCTGGGGTGAGAGAATGAGGATAAAGGGAGTCGTTCTAAGTTACAGAAGGAGTAAGGAGAACCAACACAACAATGTAATGATAATTAAGCCTCTAGACGTCAACAGTAGGGAAGAAGCTTCAAAACTCATAGGGAGACTTGTTCTCTGGAAGAGTCCAAGTGGAAAGATTTTGAAGGGCAAAATAGTTAGAGTTCATGGGACAAAGGGGGCAGTAAGGGCCAGGTTTGAAAAAGGACTTCCAGGACAGGCCTTAGGAGATTATGTGGAAATAGTCTAATGGGATGTCTATGGAATTATTTGAAGTTCATGAGGGGAAAGCTAAAGTTTTAGTTCCCAAAGCAAAAACTATTTATGATTCTCCTGTTTTTTATAATCCTCGAATGGCTCCAAATAGGGATGTAGTTGTTTTGCTATTGAATGTTCTAAAACCTAAGATTGTTTTGGATGCACTTTCTGCAACTGGAATTCGGGGAATTAGGTTTGCCTTAGAGACTCCTGCAGAAGAGATTTGGATGAATGACATTAATGAATTAGCTTATGAACTCATGAAAAAGAACGTCCTATTAAACTTTAAGGGAACATTAAAAGAGAACGCTAAAAGGGCAATTTTTGAAGGTGAAAAGACAATAGTAATCAATAATGATGATGCAAATAGGCTTATGGCAGAAAAGCATAGGTACTTTCATTTCATAGATCTCGACCCTTTTGGGTCTCCAATGGAATTTTTAGATACCGCTCTTAGGAGCGTCAAAAGAAAGGGGATATTGGGAGTTACCGCTACCGACGGTGCTCCTCTTTGTGGAGCTCATCCAAAGGCATGCTTGAGGAAGTACCTAGCAGTTCCCTTGAGGGGAGAACTGTGTCATGAGGTTGGAACAAGGATTTTAGTTGGAGTGATAGCTCGGTATGCTGCAAAGTATGACCTGGGAATGGAAGTGCTCCTTGCATATTACAAGGATCATTACTTTAGAGCATTTGTAAAACTTAAAGATGGGGCAAAGAAAGGAGATGAGACTCTAGAAAATCTTGGATATGTTTACTTTGATGAAAAGACTGGAAGGTTTGAAGTGGAAAAATCTTTCCTTTCGACTCGCCCAAACGCCTATGGTCCTCTTTGGCTTGGCCCTCTAAAGAATGAAAAAGTTGTGGGTGAAATGTTGGAGCTCCTGGTGTCTGGATTTGAAGTTGCAAATTATAGAGAAGTGTTGAAGTTACTCCACATGCTTCATGAAGAGCTAGACATCCCTCTATTCTATGATACCCACGCCCTGGGAAAAAGGCTCAAGATAGAACCAAAGAAACTTGGAGAAATAATAAAAGAGCTAAAAAGCATGGGGTATGAGGCGACGAGAACACACTTTTCTCCAACTGGAATAAAGACTAACGCTCCTTACGAGGTTTTTGTTGAAGTAATGAGGAAAAATTAGCGTTTTCTTGTCCATTCAAATGCAAAAGTTGCTATAAAACCTAGGAGGAATGAAAATAATACTGGGAACTTTTCATACAGCATGAATGAAAGTGCAAATCCTCCTGCAAGTCCGGCGGTAATTAGTGATTCAATTCTTTTCTTTCTATAACTCAAGTATCCTGAAATCAACACTAGAAGTATAGTTAGCCAGAAAAGCAAATCCTTACTCATTTGGTATCCACCTCTCCACTAAGGGCTTTCCCCAATACACCCTACAAATTTCATAGTGCAGATCAAGATCTTTTAGGACTTCTTTTACTTTTTTTTTTTCTTCTTCATCTCTAAGAAGTGCAAATATGCTTTTTCCGAGCATTATCATTGATGAAGGGAGGAATATGACCTTGTCTATCTCCCTTGCAATTTCCAATAAGTCATTGCTTAACAGTCCAGTTGCTTCCGCAAATCTTCGAGCTTCATTCATTAAAACTTCTGGTGTAGGATTTTGAAGTAATCTCTGAAGACTTATTCTGCCCTCTTTTTCTATCGTTCTTATAACATCATCATCGAGGACTTCTTTTGTTCTTAGCTCTCCGATTGGTATTGCAAGAACTTTATATTCATGGTTAATTATGTTGTCAACAATAGCCTTTCCTGGGCCTCCTTCTTTTATTCTAATTTCAATTCCTCCGGTGAGTTGAGCTACTACATCTCCTAATCCACCCTTATGGACAACCTCAGCTTCATGAGCTATTTTTGCTAGGCTAAGCACTGTTCCTCCAAACTTATATCCCAGCACTAAGGCTGAACCAAGGGCTCCCCCCGCACTATTGCCAAATCCATATCCAGTTGGGAAATCAAAATACTGCCAGATTTCTATTTCTCCGACAAAGTCTTCTGGCACTATTTTATTAGCCACATGCATGGTTATAGGTGCTTCTTCTTTTTTTACGGGTTCACCATTAAACGCAACATGAATATGTCTTTCAAGCCCTTCTTCAATGTTTAGAAATACGTTTGTTCCTTTCTCAAGATTTATCCCCGCTCCTAAGGAGCCTGAATCTTGAGGGTTATCTCTAATTATTGGAACAAAAAAAGCTGTTATATGAGCCGGAACAAAGGCTCTAATTAGCATTTACTCACCTCCAATTAAATTTTCCAATAGGTTTGCCCTTTCAACGGCCTCTTTCAGATGTTTAGCTGTCACCCTAGTGTAAATTTGAGTTGTAGACAAACTCGCATGGCCTAGGAGCTCTTGAATTATCCTTATGTCTATTCCCCTCTCAAGCATGTGAGTGGCGAAGCTATGTCTTAGTTGATGAGGTGTGACTTTTATTCCTGCTTTTCTCCCATATTCTTTTAATATTCTCCACACAGTTTTTGGAGAGAGCTTCTCCTTATTCTTTCTCCTACTCTCTACAAACAAATATGGGCTGTCATCAGTTCTCCTTCTCAGATAATTTTTTATCTCGGTTAGGAGGGGTTGTGGAATTGGGATTGTTCTGTCTTTTCCACCTTTTCCCCCTCTCACAGTTAAAAATCCTTTTTCGAAGTTAATATCCTCTATTTTAAGATTGCAGAGCTCGGAAACTCTTAGGCCTGTTCCATAGAGAAGAAGAACTATGAGTCTATCTCTAATTTTATCCTTTGGAATAACTTCAATTAACTTTTTTACTTCCTCTTCAGTCAGGCTTTTTGGTAATGTTTTAGGGATTTTTGGATTCCTTAACCTCTCAGCTTCTTCGTTGAGTCCTTCAAACTTAAAATAGGCCTTTAAGGCTTGTACAACTAGATTAATGCTCCTAATTGAATACCCCTTGGCTCTTAACTTTGCTAGAAATCTTAGGGCATCTCTTGCTGTCGGAGAATAGCCTTCTTCCAAAAATTTAGAGAGGAAGTATGTGTACATTCTAATCGTGTTCTTGCTCTTTCCTTCTAGCTCAAGATACGTTGCAAATTCCTCTAGTACCTCACTCCTCAATGTTTTCTCCCTCATTCTCAATGACCTCTACTTCTTCTTCAAGCTTCTCTTCTTCCCCTTCAATTGCCTCAATGTTCTCTTCCTCCCTTTCAATTGATTGTGTGAGCTGTAGGCTTAGATAGACTGTTTTGAAAAGTTGTTCGAGTATGTGGTCGTCCTCAGCATACACATGACCTTGTCCCACAATTATTTTTCCTGCAAATCCAAGTGTCTCTATTGCCCTGCTAAATATGTCAATTGATGGCATCTTTATTCCTGGGAACATTTCTTTCCACTTCTCTTCTAGCTTGTAAACTTTGGCTCTTTTTTTGAGGAGCTCCCTTAATTCAAGATTTTCTTCTTTTACCCTGGCATATTCTTCCTCTATCTCTTCAAGCTTTGCTTTAAGTTCTTCGATTTTTTGTAATAGGTCTTCTTTTTCTTTTTCAATTTCTTCATATTTACCTTTTAAGTCGAGATAGTCTCTTCTGAGCTCCATATATTCTGGAATTCTCTGGAGTGTTTTTAGACCTGCCCTAACTAATGCGTTCCTTAACTCCTTTCTGACAAGTTCAACATCTACATGCTCCAAGTCATGTCCTAGGGGGAGTTTCATCCGCTCTATATGCCCTACCATCTCACTAAGCTCTGTGAATAGTCTTTCTGCAAGTTCTCTGCCCACTCTATCTGCGTCGGTTGCTATTATCAACAAATCGGCCCCTGCGGCTGCACTTTTTGCTATCTCTACGTTTGTTGTCGGAATTATGGAGGAAATGGTTATGTTATATTCACTTCCCAGGGCTAAACCTTGTAAAGCTTTACTAACAACTTCAACGTCACTTGCTCCTTCAACAAGAATCCTAACATCAACTATCGTCATTCCCCTCACCTCGGTTTTTCCCTCTTTAACTTGATTTTCTTGACGGACTATTAAGCATTGTGGGTCTAAATAACTGGGAGTAATAAGGATTGAATATTTTATATGCCGAAAATTATATAAACATTTGACAAAGTTGGATAAGCGAGGTGACGCTCATGGCGAGGAACATAGTTGTTGAGGAGATAGTTAGAACTCCAGTGGAGATGCAGCAGGTTGAACTTGTAGAGAGAAAGGGGATTGGTCATCCAGACAGCATAGCTGATGGAATCGCTGAAGCGGTTAGCAGAGCTCTATGTAGGGAGTATATTAGGAGGTATGGAGTAATTCTTCATCACAACACCGATCAAGTTGAGGTTGTCGGCGGTAGGGCGTATCCCAGGTTTGGTGGTGGAGAGGTTGTAAAGCCAATCTACATTTTACTTTCAGGTAGAGCAGTTGAGCTAGTTGATCAAGAACTCTTTCCAGTTCATGAAGTTGCCATTAAGGCTGCAAAGAACTATCTCAAGAATGCAATTAGACACTTAGACGTTGAAAACCATGTTATCATTGATTCAAGAATTGGGCAGGGTAGCGTTGATCTTGTAAGTGTATTTAACAAGGCAAGGGAAAACCCAATTCCATTGGCAAATGATACTTCATTTGGAGTTGGATACGCCCCATTGAGCGAGACAGAGAGATTAGTTCTTGAAACTGAGAAGTTGCTTAACAGCGAGAAGTTCAAGAAAGAATACCCAGCCGTTGGAGAGGACATTAAGGTAATGGGTCTAAGAAGAGGAAACGAGATCGATTTGACTATAGCAGCTGCCATTGTTGATAGTGAAGTGGCAACTCCCAAAGAATACCTGGAAGTAAAGGACAAGATAAAAGAGGCCGTAGAAGAATTAGCTAAAGAGATAACCTCGAGAAAAGTTAACATATACGTCAACACAGCTGACGATCCCGAGAGAGGGATATACTACATAACAGTTACTGGAACTAGTGCCGAGGCAGGAGATGACGGTTCGGTTGGAAGAGGAAACAGAGTTAATGGTCTTATAACCCCAAATAGGCACATGAGCATGGAAGCTGCTGCGGGTAAGAACCCCGTCAGCCACGTTGGAAAGATCTACAACATTCTCGCAATGCTAATTGCAGAGGACATAGCTAAGACACTTCCAGTGGAGGAAGTTTATGTGAGAATATTAAGTCAGATCGGAAAGCCAATTGACCAGCCATTAGTAGCTAGCATACAGGTAATTCCAAAGCCTGGACATAGCGTGAAGGAATTCGAAAAGGATGCGTATTCAATAGCTGACGAGTGGTTGGCAAATATAACAAAAGTTCAGAAGATGATTCTCGAGGACAAGATCTCTGTGTTCTAGCTAATTTCCTTAAATTCCTTTTTTAGCAGAGCAAGTTCATTAGGTTTGAAAGCTTTATCTTCTATGATCAAAACTAAGGAAGAGTTATTGAGCATCAAGTGATCTTTTGCAGAGATTAGGAATTTAAAGGTACTTTCAAAACCATTTTCTAGGGCTAAGTATTCTACCGAATCTATGATAAACGTAACTCCTGGGTGTTTCTTGCTTAGGGATATCATCGTATGGAGAAGTTTGGGGAGATTTGTTGGGGAGATAGCATTCTCTCCCTCAACCTTAGATATCCATATGTAGGGTATTCCAATATTTTTGTAAATTTCTGGATTTCTTGTTATAGCTACAGCCTTTGAATAATCTATGCTGAAGCTTTTGCTTGCACTAACTATATATCCACCAGGCTTTAGGTTTGGAGAATTTTTCCCATCTTTAATTTGAACTTTTATTTCTATTTTGCTTCTCTGATAAAGATACTGTCAGGATAACTGGGGCATCACCTCTTGAAGCCACTCAGTCACATCACCAGGCGGACAACCAAACCGAGAATGAAACCTAACAAAATTAT
>NZ_JASKLM010000001.1:0-88079 GCF_030153625.1 Pyrococcus sp.
TAATTTTGTTAGGTTTCATTCTCGGTTTGGTTGTCCGCCTGGTGATGTGACTGAGTGGCTTCAAGAGGTGATGCCCCAGTTATCCTGACAGTATCTCCACGTGGAGAGAAAATTTTATAAATAATAAAATTTATTTCAATTGTGACAAATTTATGAGGGAAAAATACAAATGCACTAGCAACAGGCAATATTCTCTCAATGGCAATAAAGGAGAATAAAGTTATTGTAGTTTCTAGTCTTAATAATCAAACTATGATGTTAGAAGGAGAAGTCAAGAAAGTAGAGGATTTCAAATTTAAAGCACTCTACAAATTTGCAGTAGAAAATGGAGTCGACATAAAGAAGTTTATGGAATATTTAAGTAATTATTCATGGAACAATATAGGAGGTAGGTGATTGGTGGTGAGGTATCTTATTTTTACCTTAACTGTTTTTATTTTTATAGTGGGGATAACCTTAGCTTTTCTCTACACCGCTTATCATTCTCAACCCCCTGCACAACAAAAAGAAGGGTGTCTTATAACTAGTGATTCTCGTGTTTTCACTCTCGACTGGGGTTCAGTTGTTCTTCAGGAAGTGAACGATACGAAGGAAGTTCCTTTAGTGAAGTTTATCGTTGACTCCCAAGGCAAGACAAACATCACAGTTGAGAACGTCACAGCTAAAGTGCCAGTTGTCGTTTTGAAGGCTTGTAGCAAGGATGGGGAGCTTCTATGGAGGATGGAGTTTCCAAGTTATTTGTGGGCTTATGAGGACAGCTACGGGAAAGAGAACGGAACTGCAGTTCCAAAAGTTCTAGCAACTCACTCCTATACCTATCTCTACATCATCGTGTATCAGACTGCTCCTCGAGCATATCAAGAATTTAGGGCAAAAGCTCCAAATGACTACCTCTACATCCTGGGAGAGAATGGAACTGTTAAGGTTATTGACTTGGGTAGTAACGTTGTCCCCATTAGAAACGTCTTTCTAACTTCTAATGGCAATTACGTACTAATAGGATTTGAAAAGCCTCAACCCGATGGCTCACCCTATTCTGGTGAAATTATAATCTTAAACAAGACTGAAGTCCTCTTTAGAAAGACCTTCTTCATAAAAGATCCATCCTGCCTCTGTAACATTATACCCGGATGGGGAAGAATAAACAGAGATGGGTGTGCTGTCTTTGGGCTTTATAATGGAAGAGGAGAATACTGCAATGGAAAATTCACATACAAAGAGAGATAGCTCCAGTTTTGTTTTTAATTTTATTCATATGTTTTCTAAAATCGTTTTTTCTAGAGGGGAGATATCTTTAATAGAGTATTCAGAAACCTTTAAAAAGAGGACAGAAAAAGTAAACTAAAAAAGCATTTTTGGAGGTGTTTGGGGATGAAAGAAATTGTAGAAAGGGTAAAAACAAAAACTAAGATCCCCGTTTATGAGAGAAGCGTTGAAAACGTTCTATCGGCAGTTTTGGCAAGTGACGACATATGGAGAATCGTGGACTTAAGCGAAGAACCACTTCCCCTTGTCGTTGCAATTTTAGAGAGTCTTAACGAGCTTGGATATGTAACTTTCGAGGATGGAGTTAAGCTTACGGAAAAGGGAGAAGAGCTAGTGGCGGAATACGGAATTGGAAAGAGGTACGACTTTACTTGTCCTCACTGTCAGGGTAAGACCGTCGACCTCCAAGCCTTTGCCGACTTGCTTGAGCAGTTTAGGGAGATAGTTAAGGACAGGCCGGAACCGCTCCACGAGTTCGACCAAGCTTATGTAACACCGGAGACTACAGTAGCAAGGGTAATTCTAATGCACACTAGGGGAGACTTAGAGAACAAGGATATCTTTGTTCTGGGCGATGATGACCTAACAAGTATTGCTCTAATGCTCTCAGGCCTTCCAAAAAGGATTGCTGTGCTGGATATAGATGAGAGGTTAACGAACTTCATCGAGAAGGTTGCCAACGAGATCGGGTATGAAGACATAGAGATCTTTACCTTTGACTTGAGGAAGCCCTTGCCAGACTATGCCCTCCACAAGTTTGACACCTTTATTACCGATCCCCCAGAGACCCTCGAGGCCATTAGGGCCTTCGTGGGTAGAGGAATTGCCACCCTTAAAGGCCCAAGATGTGCAGGATACTTTGGAATAACGAGGAGAGAGAGTTCCCTAGACAAGTGGAGGGAGATACAAAAGTTGCTCTTAAATGAATTTAACGTTGTTATAACGGACATAATCAGAAACTTCAACGAGTATGTGAACTGGGGTTATGCCGAGGAAACTAGGGCATGGAAGCTAATTCCAATTAAGAAGCTTCCCGATTACAACTGGTATAAGAGCTACATGTTCAGAATTGAAACCTTGGAGGGATCAAGAGGTTACGAAGATGAAATTCCAGAAGAGGACATATATAACGACGAAGAGTCCTCTACAACTTAGCCTTTTCTTTTAAAATTTTAAAAAAAGAAAAGAAATCACTTAATTAGGACTTCTGCAAACTTTGTGAACTTATCAACATCTCCCCACTCGTTGTCGCTGTCCTTGACTGCATCCTGAAGTGGTAGTGAATCCACTGCTGAATCTCCTGCTCCCTGTCCGGTTATGTAGACAACAATTGCTATCTTCTCTGGCTTTCCACCAAGTACTTCCCATGGAACTGCAATTTCCAAGCTCTGGAGTCCATTGCTTCCTCCCTTGTATGCATAGAATCCAACTTTGTCAAGTTGCATGTACTCCCAGGTGCCGTTCTTCCATAGTATTAGGTCGGCAGATGTTATACTGTCCGTTCCTGGGTTTCCAAAGAATTCTCCGTTCCAGAAGAAGTACAGCTGTGCATCAATTCCTCTCTCGAATTCCACTTTTCTCTGCCATCCATCCTGTCCGGTTGTGTATCCCCCCTCCTTGTAGTCCAAGGCAACTCCATATGCTATTCTCCATGATGCTTTGTTGTCCGTTGTGAATGCTATGTAGAGGAAGTTGTCGTCGTAGTCCACGTACAACTCCTTAAGGTTTGCACCATCCTGACCGTACCCTTCTGTATCTACGGCAACTGGATCAACGCTCCAGTCTGAGAGATCTCCGTCAATTGTCTTTGTGAGCTTGCCCCTCATCTCCTCCAACCACTTCTGTCTCTCGAGCTCTCCAGAGGCTATTGCCTGGATGATTTCCTTAAGCCTCTGATTAACCTTTATCATTCCTGTATATGCCCTGTATAGCTTAATTGCATCTGCTAAGCTCATCATTCCCTCCTCTGCAACTTCCTTTCCTTCCTTGTAGAGGGAGAACAGCTCGTCAACCTTCTTCCTTATCTCAATTATCTCTTCCTTGAACTCTTCTGGGATATCCATGTTCGTTATGTTGTTCATGAGCTCTAGATATGTGGCGTATTCTTTCTTGAACCTTGGAATTCCGTAATACTTGGAGATCGTCATGAAGGACTTCACTGCGGCTTGTTGTTGCATCATTATTCTCTCTTCTCTGTAATTAATGACGTCTGCCCCTTCAACTAGATATGTGCCTAGCAGTAGCTTTACATAGTAGTCTGGGATGTTGTCTGAAAGCTCTTCCTCAGTGCCAGCCTCGCTTATCGTGTCCACTATATCGCTCACATCATCGTTTGCAAATGGATCTCCAAAGTTCCATACTGCTGGCCCATAGCTGAAGCCAGTGGCAAGCTGAAGCCTTATCTCATCAGAATTCTCAATGAAGCTTAGTGGAATTCTGACCTCTACTGTGTTGGCATCGAGGTTCACTCCCACCATTGCGTCATCACTTGTAATGAAACTTCCGTCAGCGGATAGAACGTAGAAGAGTGATTCATAGCTTGAACCAGCTTTTGTTGTTGCAACCCTCTCACCACTGAACTGGCTTGAGGCTAAGTTGACTACAACTTGGATGTCCCATTCTAGTATGCTCTTAGTATCCATCTCGCCAGCAAACTCTGTTGCTCCTCCTTCCTTGAAGTCAATTGGAACTGCTATGAAGGTTGCTCCGTTATCTCCGATCTTTATGTTGCTCATGTTCTTGAAGACGAAAAGGAAGTACAGATATCTCTCGTCTTTTGCCACGCCAAATTTAATTAAGTCTGCATGAGATGAAGTTCCTCCTGGGAGGTAGGGATCCTTCTCCGTTCTCTGATCATCTGGAGCATCGCTCCATATGAATACTCCATTCTGTAAGGTAAAGGTGTTGTTGTTGAGGCTTACTTCCGGCCAGTCGCTTGGATCTCCATCGACGCTTATCTTTCCAACCCAGACAACACTAACATCAAATGTTGCAACGTTATTGTTTTCGTTGAGCTCAACGACGGTATTTTCTTCATCTACAGTGGCGTTGATTCTGTACATTCCTTCCTGAGTTGGTGTCCAGTTAAATGTTAGAACTTTCTCTTCTTTTGGTCCAAGAGATACTGTCCAGTTCTTATAGAGTGTTCCGTTTATGTAAACCCTAACTTTTGTTGAAGGAACTCCTATTCCACCAAGGTTCTTCACATGCACCTCATACTCTGCAAGCTTATTCACTCCAACAACATCTGGACCCTTAATCTCGACAGTCAAGTCAGGGAACTCAAATGTTGTTGCCAAGTTAGAGAGCTTGTCATAATCTGTCCATGAGTCTCCTGGAGGCACTTCGGAGTCTGAGGGAGCTGTGTCAACTGCGCTACTTCCATCTCCACCAGCAATCCAAGCAATTATGGCAAATTTTCTTGTAATTCCACCCAATGCGTCCCATGGTATTGCTATTTCTAGGGTTTGTAGTCCTTGGCTTGTGTCTCCAGTGTATGCGAAGCTTCCTCCGACATCACTAATGCTCTTGTAGTCCCATCCTGAGCCAGTCCAGTTTATGAAGTTGTCAGCAGTAATTCCACTACCACCACTCCACCAGAAGTAAATCTCATAATCTATGGCATAGTTGTTTCCAAAGGCTATTTTTCTTCCCCATGCGTCTGAGTCTCCGGTGTATCCGTTTCCACTTCCTGGGTCTACGTCAATTCCAATTCCATAAGCTAGGTCCCAACTCTGGGTATTGTTAGTCTTTATGGCAATGTAAAGATAGTTGTCATCCCAGGCAATGTACAATTTGTCAAGGTTTGCTCCTGGAAGGCCGGAGTCTCTTCCATAAGCAATAGCATCTGCTTTGATCCATTCCTCTAAGTTTCCATCTATTGAAAACGGTGTTGGAGTGTACAGTGCAAGCGCCTTGGGAATTCCTGAAAGTACTAATAAGAGCACCATAGCAAAGACCTGGGCATTCCTTCTCATGGTGTCACCTCAAGTGATATTTAGTCACTGAGAAGTTTAAATATTTTGTTGGGTCTAAATATGTGCATAAAAGCTACTCTTCAAAGAGCCACAGAACGGCTTGAGGGAATCTCTTTCCCCAATAGTACTCGTTATGTAATCCTCCTTTGTCAATCACAACTTTAAGGTTGAATTCCTCCCTATAACCCTTCTCTTTTAAGATTTTGACCATTTTCTCATTGCTTTCAGAAAATGCCTTTGGGTTTCTCCCTTCATTCGTTCCCCAATCAATGTAAATTTTTTCTGGCCCTTTCTTTGCTTCTCTCACGAAGTCATATATCTCGGGATTAAACCAGAATGCCGAGCTCATTGCTCCAACGTATCGGAAGACTTCTGGATATGAAAAGCCTGCATATATAGCCATTAGTCCACCTAGTGAAGATCCCATTATTCCAGTTTTTTCTGGATCTGTCCTATAGTGAGCATCAATATAGGGCTTTAAAGTCTCTACTATGAACTTCACCGTAGCGTTTCCAAGTCCTCCCCTTCTATAATCTCTATTTACCCAGGGAGCATATTCGTCTATTCTCCTATCTCCTCCATTGTCTATCCCAACTACTATGATTGAGAAGTTCTTTTCTTTGTATAGCTTTTCTAAGGCTTCATCAACTCCCCATTCTCCAGCAAAAGAAGTAGCAGCATCAAAAAGATTTTGACCGTCGAACATGTACAGTACGGGATACCTCTTGGTTGAATAGTTATAATCCGGAGGTAAATATATCCATATTCTTCTTGTCGTGTTTAATTGAGGAATAAACATTTCAAAAGTTATCACATTTCCAGTTATGGTGTGCTTTACGTTTTTCTCCACAAAATCTCTCCAGTTATGAACTTTAAACTCGTAAGTTCCAGACTTGGTAAAGGTGAATCGTCTATTTGGTATTTCTTCTCCATTTATTCCTTTTTCCACAGTTTCCCACGAGCCACGGGTAAACTTAAATTGTATCGTTTTTCCATAGGGAAATGTTAAAGTTATTTTCCATCGTCCATCTGGAAGTTTGACGAGCTTATATCTTTCGTCTTTTGGGTTCCAGTTGTTAAAGTCTCCAGCTATGTATATGGAATCATTTTCAGGTGTATATTCTGGAACAGAGACTATAAAAGTGACCGTTATCTGTGGAGAAGTTGTGGTTGTTGTTTGTGTAGGAGAATTTGATTCTAAAGTTTGGGTTTGAGTTTGTTCACTTATACACCCACTCACCACAGCTATCAAAAGAACTGTCGAAAGATACATGATCATTCTCTTCATCTAATCACCGAGAATAATTTTGGTGGTCCCGCGGCCCGGATTTGAACCGGGGACCTGCGGATCTACAGTCCGCCGCCACTACCAGGCTAGGCTACCGCGGGACCCTACTGTGAACCCCAATGGATTTTCATCAGATATGGATTTATAAACTTTTCGCGATGCCTATTTAAGCATATTCACATCTAATCCTTTCATGCCGTGTCCATTTTGCAATCCTCCAGCCGAGAACATTGTCTATGAAGATGATAAAATAAGAATTCTCTTAGACAGCTTTCCCGCTAATCCTGGACATCTTTTAGTCGTCCCAAAGAGGCACATAACCAACATTGAGGGGCTTAATGAGGAGGAAAAAGTTATGCTTATGAAGGGAGTTGAGATGGCAATCAAAGCCTTGAAAGAAGCATTAAATCCAGATGGATTTAATGTGGGAATAAATTTGGGAAAGGCTGCTGGCCAAACGGTTTCTCATCTTCATGTCCATGTTATTCCCAGGTACAAGGGAGATTGTAAGCATCCTGAGGGTGGTATCAGAAAGGCCGTTTTAAATGCGAAGGATGAGAACTTAGGAAGGCAGGATAAGAGGCTTGAAAGTAAGTACGTCGAAATCCTGAGGGGGCTACTTAATGAGAAGTAGCATAGTTTTTGGAGCTCTAGGGGCTGTAATCTTGATTTTAGTTAGTCTAACAGTTAAGCCGTTCTTCTCTTCCTTTTTCTTTGCATTTGTAACAGCTTATGTTCTCTCCCCACTCCACACAAAGCTTTCGGGGAGGTTTGGAGAGAGGCAAAGTGCACTACTTCTCATTTTCGTTCTCCTAGCTGGGGCGGTTGTATTGATGATAATTCTCATATACACCTTAAATCCCGTGCTGAATCAAGCATATGTGTACCTTCAAGATATAGATTCTCTGATATCCCGTGCTCCTCTCCCAAAATCAATATCCGATGCCTTCTTGGGAATCTACCATCAATTAGCACCTAGAGTTCAGGAGTACATCCTTTCTTTCACTTTCTCCATTCCAAAGTACATTCTCCAAGTTGCCGCATACTTGGCATTTGTCTACTACTTCCTTCTTCACGAGAAAGATATTGCTAAATTAATTCCCTTTGAAAGTGATGAAAAAATGAAGAAAATTCTATACAGGGGGAACTTAACGCTCCAGGCTTTAATAAAGGCGTGGCTTCTTCTTAATATTGCCAAGGGGATACTCATGACGATTGGCTTCATAATATTTGATGTTTCCAGTTTACCAACTGCCATACTTGCAGGGATTGTTACGATACTATTTTCTTTTATCCCACTCTTCGAAGGATGGATGGTTTGGCTGGCTGGGTCAATTTACCTCCTTAATTCAGGACATTTTATTAGAGCTATACTTTTGGCTGCATATGGAGCTGCTCTAGTTTCTCCCTTGCCAGATTTCACAATTAGACCAAAAATAGTTGCGAAAGAGGCAAAGTTCGATGAAACTCTCGTGTTGATTGGAATGATTGGAGGAGTATGGGCCATGGGATTAAAGGGACTAATTATAGGCCCAATAGTCCTAAACGTTGCAGTGGAAATGCTGAGGGAGTGGCAAAAACTAAATAGAGCTAGAGAATCTTAACTCCTTTCTCCTCTAACTCCCTCAGGACTTTCTTTTCGTCTTCGGGGTTTATTCCCTTCACGGCATCTTTGAGAAGATAAACTTCGAAACCATGCTTTAGGGCATCTAAGGCCGTAGCTCTCACACAGTATTCAGTTGCAACACCGCAGATGTAAACCCTCTTTACGCCATTCTTCTTGAGGATCTCAGCTAAGTTAGTCCCCTCAAATCCTGAATACGCCTCCTTATCTGGCTCAGTGGCCTTTGAAATTATTATTGCATCCTCCGGAAGATCGACCACTATCTCCGCTCCTGGGGTATTCTGAACACAGTGCTTTGGCCATGGTCCACCTCTTTCCTTAAAGCTTATATGATTTTCAGGGTGCCAGTCTCTCGTCGCAACTATCAAAGCTCCCTTCTCCTTGAATTCTTTTATGTAGTCATTTATTCTGGGAATTATTTTGTCACCTTCAGGTACTGGAAGAGCCCCACCGGGCATGAAGTCTCTTTGCATGTCAACAATAATGAGGGCTTCCTCTGGCATTATGACCACCTCATATGCATTTACCTTTTGTTCTATTTTTAGTTTATGGTCACGGCATCCAAATTATTCCCTAAACATTTTTATTTTTGCTTTGCCACTCTCCATTCATGAAGGAGGTCAAAATTTCTATTTTCGGTTTTGGAACAGTTGGCAGGGCTTTGGCTGAAATAGTTGCCGAAAACTCAGAAGTTTACGGGATTAAGTTGAAGGTAGTCTCAATAACTGACAGGAGCGGGACTCTCTGGGGGGACTTTGACCTACTTGAGGCCAAGGAAGTTAAGGAAGCAACTGGGAAGATAAGTAACATAGGAGATTACGAAGTCTATTATCTTAAGCCAGAAGAGATAATTGAGGAGATAAGACCAGATATCTTTGTTGATGTCAGTAGTTGGGATGATGCGGCGAGGGTTTATGAGTTCGCATTAAAGGAGGGGGTAAGCGTAGTAACAAGCAATAAGCCACCTATTGCCGAAAGTTATGATAAGTTGCTAAAAGCTTCCCAAGAGGGGAATGCTGGATTATTCTTCGAAGCTACCGTGATGGCAGGAACGCCGATTATAGGACTTTTGAGGGAGAACCTGCTCGGAGAGAAGATAGAGGAGATCAAGGCAGTTGTTAATGCAAGTACAACTTTTATTCTCACAAGAATGGAGCAAGGAAAGACATTTGAAGAAGCTTTTAATGAAGCTAAATCCCTGGGAGTGTTAGAGGAGGATCCTTCTAAGGACATAGATGGAATTGATGCCTTCTATAAGGCAAAGATTCTTCACTGGGTGTCATATGGAGCTCCTCCAGAGTTTGAGGAAAGAGTTGGGATTCGAGAAGTTAAGGATGCAAGAAATGTTAGATTGGTGGCTCAAGTCTCTGAAGGAAGAATAAGTGTGAAGCCCATCAAACTCCCGGAGAATAGCCCATTATTGGTTGAAGGAGTACAAAATGCTGCAATAATAAAGACGGACAATTTGGGGGAAGTTGTTCTTAAAGGCCCAGGGGGAGGAGGAAGAGTTACTGCGAGCGGAGTTTTCACAGATATAATCAAAGCTGCCCTAAGGTTTCCAAAGGCTAGGTAATTAATGCCTCTCCTTTATTTTCATCGTGTACTTAGGGTATATCTCTTTTGTAAACCTAACGAACTTTGTTTTCCTGGGGCTTTTTACTACCGTTATCTCAACATCTGGGGGTAAGTATTCGTAGTACTGGCCATCTATAGCAAGTATTATCTCCCTGTCACTAACCACTGTAATGTCGACCCTTGAGCTCCCTGGGATTACCATTGGGACTGAGGTTTTAGGGAGGGGGAGAAGAGGAACCACGAGGATTACATCGAGCCTTGGATCTACAAATGGACCTCCAGCGGACATTGCATAACCAGTAGAGCCGGTAGGAGTTGAAACAACTAATCCATCTGCCCTAACTTCATCCGCTAATCCTCCGTCTACGTAATACTTTAGGTGAATTATCTTTCCTGGGATTCCAGTTAATATTGCAACTTCATTTAATGCATCAGGAACTCTGTTTTCCCCGTTTATATAAGTTCTGACCTTAATTCTCTCATCTATGTAGTATTCTCCTTCTATCAGCCTGCTTAATGCAAAAAAGGTGTCTGAGGGCTCAACTTCTGTAAGAAAGCCAAGAGTTCCCATATTTACGCTCAATATTGGAATATCTTTTTTTGTCATGTGTTCTATTCTGAGTATCGTTCCATCTCCACCAATCGCTATTATGAAATCTACATCGAATTCTTCCAGAGGTATTACGTCTCTCTCATTAAAATATGGGAAATGCTCGTAAGTATCTTTGTCTACAACTACATCATATCCACTAACTTTAAGAAAATCATAGACCCTGTAGGCGAGCTTTAGAGCCTCCTCTTTATCCCTCCTTGCAACTATTCCAAACTTCATGAGAATCGTTTATTTAAGAAATCTTAGACTTAAAAAGATTTATGGAACGTGCAAAAAGGAAAGTTAATACTCCCTTTCAACAATGAATCTAGCTAGCAGTTCTAAATCTTTCCTAGCCTCACTCTCAGGAAGAACCTTAAGGGCTTCATTTGCCTTCTTTACCATCTCTCTAGCAATGTTGGCGGCATAATCTATACTTCCATATTTCTTAAGCAAATCTATTGCCTCCATGACTTCTGCCTTGATGTCTTCCTCTATTATCCCCTCCCCCTTTACATCTCCAGCGTACTTTCCGAAAACTTTCAGGAACTTCTGCTTATCTTTTTCATCGGCGTTTTCGAAGAAGTGGGCAACTATTAGGGTTTTCTTGCCCTTTCTAATATCGCTCCCCACAGGCTTTCCGAGCTTCTCCTCGTCGGCAATCAAGTCAAGGACATCGTCCCAAATCTGAAAGGCTATTCCAACGTTTCTTCCCCAAGTTGATAGTGCATTAATGTATTCTTCGTTGTCAGTCCCAACTATTCCTCCAACCTTTGCAGATGCATCAAACAGAGCCCCCGTCTTCCCGCTTATCATCTTCATGTATTCCTCTATTGTTACGGTGTCCCTATTCTCAAATTCTAGGTCCATTGCCTGGCCCTCACAAAGCTCATTTGATGCCTTTACAACTGTTTCAAGAACTCTTGCCTTCTTTTCCGGTGGTATCTCTGCCCTCGAAATAGCCTCAAAGGCCTTGCTGAAGAGCAGATCTCCAGCTAATATTGCCATGTTGATTCCCCAAACCTTATGAACTGTGGGCCTTCCCCTCCTAGTTTCATCCATATCCATAATATCGTCATGCACTAAGGAGTAATTATGAATTAGTTCTATAGCTACAGCTGGGTATATTGCCTTTTCCCACTCTCCCCCCACAGCTTCAGTTGCCGTTAAAACAACAAATGGCCTAACCCTTTTTCCACCAGCCAGGGGATAGTGCCTTGCGGCTTCATAAAGAATCTTTGGTTCCTTTTCAGGGATTAGAGAGAGCAGTTTTTCATCAACAAACTTAGCCTTCTCCTTTATCTTTTTAAAAAGCTCATCATACATCTAATTCACCCCCCTAAATTGTTATTGCATGACCGTTTCTTGAAATGAAAACATCCTTGCCAATCATATATCCTTCCTCTTCTGCCAATTCTGCATAGTGCGTGAGCATCCTGAACTCCCCATGCGCGGGAACTATGTTCTCTGGGTTGAGCATCCTTATTAAATACCTGTGATCCTCCTTGCTTGCATGACCACTTACGTGCAAATTCTTTATCATTCTTACCCCTTTCATCCTTAACTTTGTCTCTAGGGCATACCTCTGAGCTATATTTAAGGGGTTCGGTATGACTCCTGCCGAAAAGACAACTGTATCCCTCGGCCCTATATCATAGAGCTCTCCGTTAGCCATTCTTGTTAGTATTGCCCCCGGCTCACCCTGATGACCAGTTACCACGAGAAGATAATTTTCTCTCGCCTGTGAAACTTCCTTTAAAACCTTGCTTATTGCATTTGGGCTCCTCAAAACTCTGGAACCTTTCATCTTTATCAAGCCCAACTGCTTTGCTATTCCAGTATACTTGGCTAGAGACCTTCCTATGAATACAGCTTGCCTTCCCATCTTATTTGCTATCTCTATCAGCGCTTGAAGCCTCGTTATGTGGCTCGCAAAGGTTGTAGCTATAAGTCCATCGGCCTCCATCCCCTCATATAGGAAGAAGTCTTCGAGGAGCATCTTCGCAACGGCCTCGCTTGGAGTTTTTGTTTCTTCAGCGACCCTCGTTGATTCAGCTATTAAAACCTTAACTCCTTCTTTTCCAAGCTCTTTTAGCCTTTTGTAGTCGGGTTTCTCCCCGTAGGGGTGATTGTTGTCAAATTTGTAGTCGCAAGCGTAAACGACAGCTCCCTCTGGGGTGTGGATTACAACTATCGAAGAGTGAGGAATTGAATGGGTTATCTGGACAAATTCTATGGCCAGATTCTCGCTTACTTGGACAATCTCCCCATAATTGGTCTCATAGAGTGGGTTTGTGACCTCAAAATACTCTTCTCCCTTTATTTCGCTCTTCGCTAACCTAATCGTGTAGGGGGTTCCATATATTGGAACGTCAGGATAGTGGGGGGCTAGCTTTCCCACTGCCCCTATGTGATCCAAGTGCCCGTGGGAGAGTGCTATTGCAACCACTTTCTTATCCCTGATTGGCCTGTCGTCCGGTATTGCTCCAAGCTTCCTTAGCTCTTTTGAGCTCATCTTCTGGAACTCAACGTCTTCGTGAATCAAAACCCTGTCGAGCCTTATTCCCATGTCTATTATCACTATCTCCCCTTCGTATTCAACAGCAGTCATGTTCTTTCCGACTTCCTCGTAACCCCCGAGAGTGTAGATTTTTATCATGCTCTCTCCTCCCTTATCTCCCCGAGCCACTTGGGCACGGGGAAGAACTGAATTGTTGTTTGAGTTTTGGTTTAAAAAGATGTGGGAGAAAAAGTTTCACTCTCTTGGGATATACTTAAAGGTGCCATTGTAATAAACTCCCACTCCTTCGAAAAGTCCAAACTCCACGTACCCATTGGGAAGAACTTTAGCCTTTCCTGTAAGTAAGTCCATAAGGACAGAGGGATTATCTCTCACAAAGCTCTTTCTAAAGATAATCTTGGAACCTTGGAAAATTAACACTTCGGCATAGTGAGGAGTATTATCTCCGTAGGGAATTTCTATACCAAAGGCCGTGTAATTTCCTGCTGAAATTAGAAAGACGTCCGTTGCCCTATATAGGTTAGAGAAAACAAACTTTTGGATTAATCCCCTTTCTCCGTAGACATACAAGCAGTTTTGCGTAACATTTCTTAGGAGGGGTGGGAGATCGGGGGACTTTCCCCCAATTCCTTGAGGGATTTCAGCTATAAAGAACACTTCGCTATTGTTGGAGAAAAGTATGCGAGGGTAATGTAAAATAGCTCTCCACTTATACGGTGGTTGAGGTTTGTGCTCCCACAAGAGACTCCCGTTGTAGCTGTACGCTTTAATCTTTGTTACCTCGACAACTTCAGTTACGTTCTCAACTCCTTCCTTAATAACTACTTCTACACCTTTGATTGTATCATTTGAGCCTTCTATCCTTCTATAGGTCGTTGTAGTTGTTCTTGTGTAGATGTAAACTGGAATGGTCAAATTTTCATAAGTTTTTTCAATTACTACAAACCCCCAGGGGAAGAAATAAGCCTTTGAAGCGTTGAGGAAGAATCTAGAGTTATTTATGTATATTATATATCCCCGAGTAGCTTTTGCCACTTTAACATTTCCATACTCTCCAATAAGCCCCGTTTCATTTACATCTTCCGGAATTTTCGAAAGAATGGTAATAGGTGTTTCGTGATTCCTGGTATTTGTGTGAGGAGCATTAATACAGCCTAGCAATAAAGGAAAAAAGAAGAGCAGTGTTAATAAAATACTGATTTTTTTATTGATTTTTTTCATGACCACCAGTCCCCCAATCCATGTAACAATTCTTGATGCCAAATATGGGAGCCTAAAGTTATGGTTAGCCCAGTTTCACTCGTCGAACCAAAACTACGAGTTGCAAACATTGGAAATGGTGTATAGAAAGGATATCCAGTTGCTGTTATACTAGCTAATATTACAATTATAATTATTCCTACCTGGAAATATTTTATTCATTGTTAAGTCACCATTATTTATTGAATTTGTAAAATTATATAAAAACTTATTGTTTAAGTTTTTGAATTTTTGTCATATTGAAGTAGGATTTCTATGGCTCTTCTCATAAGTCTTAAAGGTTTAGCTCTGGGGCTTATATTGGGATCGAAAGCTTGTTCTGAATAAGACTAAAATAGAATTGAAAAATGCAATCTCTCTCACCTGTTCTATAAGAGTATAAAAGAACAAAGAACTAGAATAAGGACATCTTAAGATATTGCTTTGGAATTCTAACCCTCACTGTTTTTCTAGGATCAACAAGCTGACTTATTTGGACATCCATAATTAAGCTTGCTAACATATAAGCCTCATCCCAGCTTAGTTCATTTGCTCTTCTCAGAATATCAACGCCCTGCTTTACCGCTTCCCTAACAGCATCTTCAAGGTCTTCCTCTGAAACCAGGATATAGTAAGCATCACTAGTTTCCACTATCGGCCACTCTATGCTCCCACTTAAAACTTCAGTCTTAACTGTAACCTTTCCACTAACTTCACATGCAGAAACACAAACCTCTCCATCGGCCATAACTGCATGTAAGTCACCTAATGCCAAATAAGCTCCATCTTTAAAGATCGGGAAGTAAACCGTTGAGCCCTCAGTTATTAAGTTCGTGTCCATATTTCCCCCATGCCTTCCTGGGGTTCCGGTTGGTATTTCTTCTGGAGAAGCAACGCCTATGACTCCTATCATCGGTCTTACGGGAATCTTAAACTCTCCAAACTGAACAAAGCCATTAGCAATTCTGCATACCTTTGTTTTTGGGGCTTTTACAAGATCTCCAAGAACTCCAGCTCCTGGGGCTGTGACTATAACTCCTCGATCATTAACTTCAATTTCAAGAATCTTAACCTTCAAAATCTTTCCTTTTTCAGCACCTTCAATGTACACTGGCCCTGTGGCAGGATTAACTCTCGAAAAATCTATCTTCTCAACAGTATCTTCTTCACTCCTTATTTGCCCACCAAGTGCATCGAGGGTTTCAAACACTATTATTTCTCCAGGCTTAGCTCTGGCAACTTCCTTCATATCTGGGCCGAAAGAGTACACATGCTTTTCCTTTGGGATAAATATCATGGCTTTCACCATAAATGCTAGGTAGGTTATCTTTAAAAGCTCCGCCTGAATGCTTTTATACATGCAGTTTAGTGAGAACTTCGAAAGGGCAAAAAAGGAGGCTTTAATAAGCCTTGAAATTGCCCTAAGAAAAGGGGAGGTTGACGAAGACATAATCCCTCTTTTAAAGAAAATTAACTCTCTAGACAACTATTTCACTACCTCATCTTGCTCTGGAAGAATCTCCGTAATGGAGATGCCTCATTTTGGAGACAAGGTGAACGCCAAGTGGCTTGGGAAGTGGCACAGAGAGGTTTCCCTCGATGAAGTTTTGGGGGCTATTAAAAAGCATAGGAGTGGACAGCTGTGGTTTCTTGTGAGAAGTCCCATTCTTCACGTTGGGGCTAAGACTCTGGAAGATGCAATAAGGCTTGTAAACTTGGCCGTTTCCTGCGGATTTAAGTATTCTAACATAAAGAGCATAAGCAACAAAAAGCTAATCGTTGAAATTAGATCTACGGAGAGAATGGACGTTCTCCTAGGAGAAAATGGAAGAATACTCGTTGGAGAAGAATATTTGAGGAAGATAGTTGAGATAGCTAATGCCCAGGTGAGAAGGTTTAAGGAGAAGTTAAAGAGACTTGAGTCAAATATTGATGCGCTAAATCGATAAGTATATAACTTACGCCCCCATAAGTTACTTATGGTGGCATAAGTGCTTTTTGACTTAAGACCTAAAGAGAGAAGGGAGGACATCTTTGACAGAGAAAAAGAATTCAAAAAACTTGAGAAAAGTATTGAAGATTACTCAATGACTCTTCTCCTGGGAATTAGGAGGGTAGGTAAAAGCTCCCTTTTAAAAGCTTATCTATCCGAAAACCCAGGAATTCTGATAGACTGCAGAGAGCTCTATGGGGAAAGGGGCCATATTACAAGAAATGATTTAATAAGAAAGCTTCAAGAGAGAGGTAATCTTCTTCAAAAATTACTCTCAAAGTTTAAAGTGTCCTTTGATCTTAAGTTCCTAAAAATTGAGCCCAAAGAAGTTTCCCTTCTGGATATATTTGAGAGTCTTAATGAAGTGGGAAAGAAGATGGGAAAGTTTGTTTTAGCCTTCGATGAAGCTCAATACTTGAGATTTTATGGTTCCAGGGGAGGAAGAGATTTGCTAGCCCTTTTTGCTTATGCATATGACAATTTAGAGAATCTCAAAATAGTGCTCACAGGGTCTGAAGTTGGCCTTCTTCACGATTTTCTTGGTATAAGTGATTATGAAAGCCCTCTATACGGGAGGATTGCAGGAGAGGTCTACGTGGAGCCATTTGATTCTCACTTATCCAAAGAATTCTTAAAGGCAGGATTTAGGGAAGTTAACCTAAACGTTGAGGATGAAATCATAGAAAAGGCAGTCGAAATGTTAGATGGAATTCCAGGGTGGCTTGTCCTCTTTGGAGTGGTGTATATGAAAGAGAAAGACTACGAAAAAGCCATGAAGAGAACTTTTGAGATTGCAAGGGGACTAATACTCGGAGAACTCAAAGAGCTCGAGAAAAGAAGTCGTCGCTATCTTGAAATTTTAAGAGGAATAGCATTGGGTTACAACAGGTGGAGTCTTATCCGTGATTACCTTAGCGTTAAAGGAATTCCCACTCCCGAGCCAAGGCTTTACGAACTTCTCAGTAACCTCAAGAAGATGGGGTGGATCAAGGAAGTTGAAGGTAAATACATGCTGAGTGATCCTCTCGTTAAGGTTGCCTTGAGTGAACGGAAAACCTTATAAAGTAGGATGAGTGAAGGTTAGGCGATATCGATGAGGGGGGATTTATTTATCTCCAGCTCAAATGTTGCCTGAGCTTTCTACACGCTGTTCTAGGTTATTCTTCAATATAAATCCCAGGAGGGTTCTGAGATGATAAAGGAGCCAGAGTTTAGAGACTACACTCCGGGAAAGCTTGAAGAAAAAATAGAGCAATTCTGGAAGGAGAGCAACATATACCAGAAGGTTAAGGAGCTAAGAAAGAACGGACCAAAGTACTACTTCTTGGATGGGCCTCCGTATGTAAGTGGAGCAATTCACTTAGGCACTGCTTGGAACAAGATAATCAAAGATATGATAATAAGATTCAGAACAATGCAGGGCTATAACGTTTGGAGGCAGCCCGGTTACGACATGCACGGGCTTCCAATTGAGGTAAAGGTTGAACAGGCTTTGGGGTTAAAGACGAAGAAGGAGATAGAAGAAAAGATCGGAGTTGAGAACTTCATCCAGAAGTGTAAGGAATTCGCATTAAACAATCTCAGGATAATGACAGAACAATTCAAGATGCTGGGCGTTTGGATGGACTGGGATAATCCCTACATGACCATAAAGAATGAGTACATTGAATCAGCATGGTTCACGCTAAAGAGGGCTTGGGAAAAGGGTTTGCTGGAGAAGGACAAGCGCGTCCTTCACTGGTGTCCCAGATGTGAGACGGCTTTAGCTGAGCACGAGGTAAGGGGAGAGTACAAGCTGAGAAAGGATCCAAGCATCTACGTGAAGTTCCCAGTTGAGGGGAAGGAAAATGAGTACTTGCTAATTTGGACAACCACCCCATGGACCCTCCCAGCGAACTTAGCTGTTTCCGCCCACCCAGATTACGATTATGTAAAGGTGAGGGTTGATCTTAACGGTAGGGAGGAGTACTGGATATTGGCTAAGGCATTAGTAGAGAAGGTTCTGGGAGATATTGGTGTCAAAGGTGAAGTTGTGGAGGAGTTCAAGGGTAAAGAGCTTGAAGGTTTGAGATACGTCCATATCTTAATGGACGAGTACCCAAGGCAGAAGGAGTTCAGGGAGAAGTACGAGTGGGTCCATAGAGTAATACTAGCTGACTTCGTGACGTTGGAGGAAGGTACTGGGCTTGTCCACACAGCTCCTGGGCATGGTGAGGAAGACTTTGAAGTTGGGCAGAAGTATGGACTACCAGTTTACAGTCCGGTAGATGACCAAGGAAAGTACGTGGAGGGCAAGTGGAAGGGAGTATATGTTAAGGAGGCAGATCCTCAAATAATAGAGCATCTCAAAGAGAAGGGCTACCTAGTTAAGGCTGGAGAAATAGAGCACAAGTACCCCCACTGTTGGCGTTGTAAGACGCCACTAATCTTTAGGGCCACAGACCAGTGGTTCCTCAAAGTTAGCAAAGTTAAGGAGAAGATAATCAAGGAGAACGACGAAAAAGTAACTTGGTATCCTGAGTGGGTTAAGATAAGGTTCGACAATGGAGTAAGGGACAGCGGTGACTGGGTGATAAGCAGGCAACGTTACTGGGGAATCCCACTTCCAATATGGCAGAGCGAGGACGGAGAAATATATGTAGTCGGCTCCTGGAAGGAGTTGGTTGAGCTGGCTGTTGCAATAGAGGTCAACGGTGAAAGAATAGACTTGCCAGAGAGCTATGAGGAGAAGCTCAAGGTTATAGAAGAGAAGCTGGGCCCAGAAGACCTCCACAGGCCCTACGTTGATGCATTCATAATAAAGGTCAACGGAAAAGAGATGAGAAGGGTAAAGGATGTGGTTGACGTTTGGTTCGACAGTGGAATAGCGAGCTGGGCCTCCCTGGGATATCCCAGGAACAAGGAGCTGTTCGAAAAGCTTTGGCCTGCTGATTTCATAGTTGAGGGTGAAGATCAAGTTACAAAGTGGTTCTATTCTCAACAAGCTGCCTCAGTGATAGCCTTCGACACAGTCCCATATAGGGCAGTTGCAATGCACGGTTACGTTCTTGACGAGAAAGGAGATAAGATGAGTAAGAGCCTTGGGAACATAATAAGGCCTGAAGAGGTAGTTGAAAAGGCTGGAAGAGATACATTTAGATTTTACATGCTCTGGGCAACCAACCCCTGGGAGAACCTCAAGTTCAGCTGGAAGGGTGTTGAGCAGGTAAGGAGGATGCTCAACATACTCTGGAACGTTTACGTTCTCTCAGCAACTTACATGAGCCTAGACAACTTTGATCCAAGAAATGTTAAGGTAGAGGAACTGGAATTCAGAGAAGAGGATAAGTGGATACTGAGTAGGGTCAACAACTTGATAAAGGAAGTAGAGAACGGAATAGAGACGTTCTACCTAACGAAGGCTACAAGGGCATTATACAACTTCGTGGTTGAGGATTTGAGCAGGTGGTACGTGAGGCTGATAAGGAAGAGGCTCTGGGTTGAGGGTGATGATCCAGATAAGCTGGCAGCGTACTACACTCTCTGGAAGGTCTTTGATGTTCTGCTAAGGCTTATGGCACCGTTCACTCCCTACATAACCGAGGAGATCTACCAGAATATAATGAGGCCATTCACCGGCATCGAGAGCGTTCACATGCTTGACTGGCCAAAGCCAGATGAGAGTGCAGTAGATGAAGAGCTTGAGAGGGAGATGGAATTCATAAGGAGAATCGTTGAGGCGGGCTCAGCCGCAAGGCAGAAGGCCAAGATAAAGTTAAGGTACCCCGTCAGGAAGATAATAATTGAGACCCAGGACGATACTGTAAAGAAGGCAGTGGAGAGGTTAAACTACATACTTAGGGATCAGCTCAATGCCAAGGAAGTCGTCGTTGGAAATGTTGAGAGAGAAATTACCGTTAAACCGAACTTTGCCAAGGTTGGTCCAGAGTTCAAGGGAGATGCAAGGTTGGTGGCTAAGTGGATAAGCGAGCACGGTCTTGAGCTCTACGAGAAGGGAGAAGTCGATGTTGAGATAGAGGGCAAGAAGTTCCACTTAACAAGGGAGCATATAATTGTGGAAGAGAACATCCCAGACTTCCTCGTTGCAGAGGACTTCGAGGGAGGAAGGGTCTACGTCGACAAGACCCTTACAAGAGAATTGCTCGCTGAAGGATTGGCTAGGGAGTTCGTTAGAAGAATTCAAGAGATGAGAAAGAGGCTCGACCTTGACGTCAATGATAGAATTGTTGTCACAATAGAGACCACAGAGGAGAACCGCGAACTCTTGCAAGAGAATCTAGAGTATATAATGCGTGAGACTAGAGCTATCGAGGTTCGCTTTGAAGAGGCCAAGGGTTACGTTGTGGAGTGGCCAGAGGTTCAGGCAAAGATAGGAATTGAGAAGATTGAATGATTTTTTCCTCTTTTCTGTCCTCTAAAAATATTTTAACATCAGCCCGAATTGAAAGAGAAAAAGCTTGAATTAATTGAGTTGAATCTCAAGGATATTTGCTATAGGGCAATAGAAGAATTCTATCTGAGGCAAGAGTAATAGAGGAAGTGAAAAGAACAACCATTTATTTCAGGTAAAGTTAGAATCTCTCGGATTATTGTCCAAGGATAAGGCCTATTAGCGAGATTATAATTCCAATGAGAGATATTTTAATTAGTGATATTGCTTTCTTCTGTTGATCTTTTCTAAGCTTTGAAACTAGTTCCTGCTCCAAAGAGTTAGCAATACGTCCAAGATCTTCTGGAAGGGTGGGAGGAATTTCTCTCTCACTTACTTTGTCGGGGTTTAAAATAACGACTCTCATGGTTTTGTGAATCTTTGGCTTCGAATAGTACCTATACACTCCAGTGGTAAATAGAGATAGAGACAAACCCAGGAGAGAGGCAAATATAGCTGAGAGATTCATTTTCTTTCACCTCTTTGCTCCATAGTTAGACCAATGACCGCTGTAATTACAACTACAATTAACCATGTCCAGGCCACAATTCCCAGGAATGTGGGGGCTCTTTCACTACGAGTTAAGGCTAGGGAGGCAATTAGTATCATAAAGAGTGCCATCTCAAGCTGGAGTATCCATGAAATTTTCCTGCGGTTTGTAAGGACATTTCTAAAGGCTAATAGAATCATGAGGTATACAATCCCTCCAATTATTCCCGCATATGCTCCATCCTCCAACAAAGACATATTTATTCCTCCATTTAATTCTCAAATTGCCCGATTTCTTTCTAACTATATCTGCCATTGTCATTAACGTTAGTAAAATATTTAAAGTTACTTCTTATAAAATAACCAAACAACTGACAAAATTTATTGCAATAATTTAAGGCGCAACTTTTTAAAAGTTACTTATGATAATGTAATTAAAGTACTATTGGAAATTAAAGGAGGGGGTGTTAATTAATGAACTTAAAAATCATCTTGGGGATCATTTCTGTTGTATTGGGCGGAATTGCTTTGGGTTATATGATAAGAATGGCGATATTATATGGTCTAGCGACTTTGATAATAGCAACAAAAAGCGTTCCTCCTGGAAATGGGATATTATTTGAGGCTTCATACTCCATAGAAAGACTATCAATAAAACTAACGCCTCTCACAATCTCTTTATCCTTTGCCTTAGGATTTATTATTGCATGGAGGCTTTTCAGAAAGTACTATGGGGGATTAAGAAAATGAAAGCACTAGGAGGTGTGATTTGGTACCACGTTAACCTTACCATGAGGAACATTAGGTACTGGATAACTACCCTTACCTTCGCTATTTTTATCTTTTATTTGTGGCATAAAGGGGCAATTTTTGATGATCCATCTGTTTTCGTAACATTGGGAATTGCAGTTCTAATGTATTCCCACCTATTCAACCCTGTTAAAATCGGAAAATTGCTCTATTATAAGCCGAATTCGGGTGCTATTGCAATTCTTATCTCAATTATAGCGACTTTTCCCGTGATATTTATGTTTAGCTATGTATATCCTAATTCCTTCTTATTGAACTTTGTAGTCTTTTCTTTGCTGGCTTTACTCCCACTTTCAACTTCCCTAAGGCTTAGAATGGGAATTTCTCTATTTGGAGCGTTTCTCCTACTAATCCTCGATAAGAAGAATATGTTAATTGGATATTTTGTGTTATTGGCACTATATCTAACTGTGATTGTGATCAAAAACAGAATGGTGGGAGTGTACTTTGTTGGAAGTTCATATATCTCTACATTATCTGCAGAAGTAAGGTTGTTGTTACTCATCTTTTCAGTTGCCTATATAGTGGTTGTAGGGTATATAGAAAGTCTTGGAATACCTTTCAGGTGTGGCTTCTGGGAATGTGAAACCAGGTGGCCTCCATGGGTAATTTTAGACCCAAGAAATTATATTTACGTAAAGATTACAGCAATCTTGGCTGCTATTTGCCTTTCTACGCCTTTGCTCTGGCCTTTCCTCCTGGGAATTGACTATTACATGGATTATCATCTTATCTATCTTCATTACCTTAGACCCGAGGGCTACCTAAGAAGATTATTTAAAGAGGTCGTGCTCTTTTCCCTTTCCCTAATCTTGCCAATTATCTTCTATTCTTCCTCTATATCTGTGAATACTCTAGCTGGATTGATTATTACATTTGGTTTTGCGAGAGTTGTGATGTCTCTGATCCTTACAAACTTCGAGGATAACGCTTTCTTAGTTCTATACTCAATCATCGTCGTAGCCCCTTTTATCTGGGCAAAATTCTTTAGTCCATGGCTGGCAATCATTGGAGTTTTTCTAGCCCCTCTTGCTTATAAAGTGAGACTTCAACTGGAGGGAGAGTGAAATGAAGCATTACGTAAGCTTTTTTAAGTCCCTAACATTTTTCACTATCTATCTGGCTGGTCTAATTACAGTAATACCTTTAGGGATCACATATATAGTTGGAGTTAGAACTTTAAGCTGCGTTCTCTCATTCATACTCAAAAATTTTACAATTCCAGTAATTGGAGCTGTTTATCTTCATGAAGTTGCTCAATACCTTCCGATATCCTCACCTGTAGAAGTGAGAATTGACTATAAAAAGTTAGCATTTATATGGATTCCTCAAACTGATATTCCAAACCAGAGATACATTATAGGATGGATCCTTGGATTTTTGTTGCCCTTTGTTTTTGGATTGCTACTTATAGAGATAGGATACGGACTCACTGGTATTATATTTTTGATAATCTCTCTTTCTGGCCTAAGAGGTCTTTGGGAGGGAGCAAAATGAAGCTTGAAATAAGAGAGCTAAGCGTTGGCTACAAGAGGCCCCTTCTAGAAGATATTACACTTGAGCTGGAAAATGGTGATGCAGTAAACTTCTATGGCCCCAACGGGATAGGGAAAACCACCCTTCTAAAAACAATAGCCACTTATCTAAAACCTCTAAAAGGGGAGATTCTCTACAATGGTGCTCCAATAAGGAAGGTTAGAGGGAAGATATTCTTCCTCCCCGAGAGTATTTTGGTCCCAAATAAGGTAAGGGCTAGAGACTATCTTAAGGCAGTAGCCAGTTTATATGGTGTAAACCCAAGTATGGAGGAAGTGGTAAGGGCTCTTGATTTGGTTGGTATTTCCGACGAGAATATAAAGTTTGAAAAATGTTCCCAGGGGATGAAGAGGAGAATTCAGTTGGCTTCAGCTCTACTCGTCAATGCCGAAATATTTGTTCTAGACGATCCGGTTGTAGCTATAGATGAAGACTCAAAGCACGAAATATTAAAGGGAATTGTTGATACTCTTAAGAAGAGGGGCATCGTAATCATATCTTCCAGAGAAAAACTTCCATACTTTCCCATTAATGAGGATGTTGTAAAGTACAAACCTAAGCTCTGAACTACAGAGTTTGACCTGAGTATAAATACCTCTACCTCCATTTAATTTTTGGTGGGATTTATGGAGGGGGTTAAAGAACTAAAAGAAGTACTTGACAAGGTTGAGAAGAAGCTTATGGCCACTTTTCATATATACACTGCCTTGATTTATTCAGCTTGGCTAGCGGGCATGGGAGGCTACCTTTTGGTATTTTTCCTGGCACCTAAATATACGGGCATTTACTGGCCTATCACAATAGCCCTAATAATTCTTGTAACTGTGAAGGTTTACAACAAATATCTAAAAGTTGAGGCCAGTGAGGGAAAAGTAAGCTACGGTTGGATAATTGGTTGGATAATTGGTGGCGTTGCCTTTGGCCTTCTAGGAGATGCAAGAGGGCTAGCCTCTATGATAGCACTTGGCCACCTGGGAATGTACATGTCCTTCAGAGAGAACAGCATGTTAATCCCTCTGTTGGTAATTTTAACGTTTGTAAGTCCCACTTGGGAACTTGCGACAGCATTAATAATCCTTACATACTCAGTTGTGACGTTAATTAACCTATACAAGACCTTTAGGGTGATCTAATGGAAGAAATCAAAGAGATCATGAAATCTCACACCCTGGGAAATCCTGTTAGGCTGGGAATTATGATATATCTCTTTCCCAGGAGGAGAGCTCCTTTTTCTCATATTCAAAAGGCTCTCGACCTAACTCCTGGAAATCTTGATTCCCACATTAAAGTGCTTGAGAAGCATGGATTCGTGAGAACATACAAGGTGATAGCGGACAGGCCTAGGACTATGGTGGAGATAACCGATTATGGCATGGAAGAAACCAGGAAATTCTTGAGTCACTTGAAGACAGTAATCGATGCAATACATTTTTAATTGTTGTTAACAATGTAGAGGTAGGTGAGAGAGATGGCTGAGGACATTGAGGAGATTAGGAGAAGGAAGCTCATGGAATTGCAGAAGAAATACTTAGAGCAGCAAAAGGCTCAAGAAGAAGCAGAGAGGCAACAGGCGTTAATTGAAGCTCAAATCCAGGCGATATTGAGGAGAATTCTAACTCCTGAGGCGAGAGAAAGGTTGGCCAGAGTTAAGCTCGTGAAGCCTGAGCTTGCGAGGCAGGTTGAGCTTATACTTGTCCAGCTTTACCAGGCAGGCCAGATAACCGAGAAGATAGACGATGCAAAAATGAAGAAGATTCTGGCCCAAATAGAGGCGAGAACAAGGAGAGAATTTAGAATTAAATGGTGAACCTTGATTTCCCTTTTTCGCCTATGATAAGGGAAATTATTATATGCAAAGGTCACAGAAACGTCAAGGCGACCCACCGCTCCACTTTTGAGATAACCAGAGAAGATTACCTAACGGAGAGGGGAGACTGTATTATCTGCATATCTGCAGATAAGGCTCTTAAAGATTTATCTCAGGAAGTTAAGGAGGCTATAAGGTCTGGAAAGAAAATTAAAATATTAATTAGAGTTGGCGAGCTTGTTGATGAGGTTACAGCCTATGGGGATCCCAGGCTAACTCTGGAAAGCGAAACTTCTATGGTTATAAGAAAAAGCAACTGGATAGATGGGAGAACGCTTGCAATTAAAGCCAACAAGGCTGCTAAAGATATAGATAGGAGGATCGTTGAAAGGCTTAAAGATCCAAACACCACTGCAGTTATAGAGATTATTGTGGATGATGAGTAGTCGGAAGGCTGAGTTGATGATGAAGGACGCCCACGCCTGACTCTTTTCTATATATTGCTATATAGACTATTGTCTATTACATATTCTATTTTCGAAATGTTTATATATGTATATGGTATCACTTCTAGTGGTGATGGAAATGGAGAGGTATGAGAGCAAAATAGTAATCCTACCACAGTTTTGGAGGATGCTCAACAAGTTCCTCCCAGGAAGAGAAGAGAAGGAAGAGCAAGAAGTAGCCCAACCAGTGGGGCCACCAAACGAAGTGGCAGTGGAATATGAAAAAGCAAAGGTAATGATAACCAGCGTCAACAAGTTCATTCGCTACTAGACCTTAGGCTGAGCCAATACAAAGCTTTTGCTGCCCTCTCTGGAGTTGGGAAGTTCTTTATTTTTTTGCTTTCTAAAATTTTTATTCCCTCCCTTACTAACTCCCCAGCCATGAAGTTTACTATTATTGGCTTATCACAATTTGCCTCGACAACAGCTCTTGCTATCTCCTCGCTGGGTATGAATATTGGTGGAACGCATATCACCAGAATGGCATCCACATTCTCATCCCTACACACAACTTCAATGGCCCTCTTATACCTTTCATAGTCTGCATCCGCTATCAAATCAACTGGATTCTTTACTGAGCACTGGGGAGGCAAAAAACTCCTTAATTCCTCCACTGTTTCTTCAGTCAGCTTGGCAATTTCTAACCCCAATCTCTCAAGCTTGTCAGTAGCCAAAACTCCTGGGCCACCTGAATTGGTTATAATTGCCACTCTCCTTCCAGCTCTTTCGTACATCTCAAAGGCCTTAGCTGCATCGAAAAGCTCTTCCATCTCCTCAACTTCTATTGCCCCAGCCTGCCTGAATGCAGCCCTGTATATTTCGTAACTTCCAGCAAGGGAGCCTGTGTGAGATGCGGCAGCCCTCGCTCCGGCCCTACTTTTTCCCGCTTTAAGGATTATGACGGGCTTTTTTGACGCTGCATAACGGAGTGCATCCAGGAACTTTCTTCCATCCTTTACTCCTTCAATGTAGAGACCAATAACCCTAGTATTTTCATCGTCGGCAAAGAACCTTAGAAAATCACTCTCATCAAGGTCAGCGGCGTTCCCATAGCTAACGAAGGCTGAAAATCCAATGCCTTCTTCATTCCCCATGGCCAATGCTGCTCCTCCAAATGCTCCACTTTGGCTTATCAGAGCTAGCCCTCCCGGATTAACGCGGACTTCAAAGGAACCGTAGAACTTTGCATGAACCCCGAAGATCCCCGCACAGTTTGGCCCTATCACCCTAATTCCAGCTTCTTTTGCAGCTTTTATTAGCTCTTTTTCAAGCTCCACATTTCCAACCTCAGAGAATCCAGCGGAGATAACTACAGCTCCTTTTGTAAGCCCTTTTAGTCCCCTTATCAATTCTGGAACGAGCTTTGCTGGTATGGCTATTATTGAAACATCAACTGGCTCATCGAGCTTCTCTTTTATGTTAAATTTTTTACCCGCCACTTCTACTTCTCCACCTTTGGGATTCACAGGAATTATCTTGCCCTCAAATCCTCCCTCAACTATGTTCCTCAGTATTTCCCTCGCTATTGCTCCCTCTCTGAATGAGCCAAATATGGCCACACTATTTGGGTAAAAGAAGTACCTCATTTCAACCCCCGAGAAGTTTTTATTTAATCAAGATAAAAGGGTAGCGATGAAAAAGAAGTACAAAAAAGTTGTCGTTGGTGGAACTTTCGATAGGCTTCACCTGGGCCACAAGGCCCTCTTGAGGAAAGCATTTGAAGTTGGTGAGACAGTCTACATAGGCTTAACATCAGATGAGATGATTAAGGAAAAACAATACTCCGAGAGAATTCTCCCCTATGAGAAAAGGCTCCTCGACCTCATCAAGTTCTTGGAGGTGAACAAATACAGGAACTATAGGATAATGAAGATTCACAATGCTATTGGATTTACAACTAAAATTAAGAGTTTAGAGGCTATAGTTGTTAGTGAGGAAACTTACAAGGGGGCTGTTCTCGTGAATAAGGCGAGGGAAGAGTTGGGCTTAAGGCCTTTGGACATAGTTGTCATTCCAATAATAAGGAGTAGACTCGGGTGTAAGATAAGCTCTTCCCTCATAAGGGCAGGACTTATAGACCCATTTGGCAACCCAATTAGGAGGGAAGAGAAGTGAGGGCAGTAGTTGTTGGAGCTGGGCTTGGTGGCCTTCTTGCTGGGGCATTTTTGGCGAGGAATGGACATGAAATCATTGTCCTAGAGAAGTCAGCCATGATTGGAGGAAGGTTTACGAATCTCCCCTATAAAGGCTTCCAGCTCTCTACTGGAGCTTTACACATGATTCCTCACGGCGAAGATGGTCCTTTGGCACATCTACTAAGAATTTTGGGGGCTAAAGTGGAAATAGTGAATTCAAATCCAAAAGGGAAAATTCTGTGGGAAGGGAAAATTTTTCACTATAGGGAGAGCTGGAAGTTCTTGAGCGTGAAGGAGAAGGCCAAAGCTCTCAAGCTCTTGGCTGAGATACGGATGAATAAATTGCCTAAAGAAGAGATCCCCGCTGATGAATGGATAAAGGAGAAAATAGGAGAGAATGAGTTCTTGCTGAGTGTTCTTGAGAGCTTTGCTGGGTGGGCAGATAGCGTTTCTCTTAGTGACCTTACAGCTCTAGAGTTGGCAAAAGAGATTAGGGCAGCTTTAAGATGGGGAGGGCCTGGGCTAATTAGAGGGGGATGCAAGGCTGTCATTGATGAGCTTGAAAGAATAATAATGGAAAACAAGGGCAAGATTTTAACGAGAAAAGAGGTCGTTGAAATCAATATTGAAGAAAAGAAGGTTTATACAAGGGATAATGAGGAGTATAGCTTTGATGTTGCAATATCAAACGTTGGTGTAAGGGAAACTGTAAAGCTCATAGGAAGGGACTACTTTGATAGAGATTATCTCAAACAAGTTGATTCCATTGAGCCAAGCGAGGGGATAAAGTTCAATTTAGCAGTCCCAGGAGAGCCGAGGATTGGTAATACAATAGTCTTTACTCCTGGGTTAATGATCAATGGATTTAACGAACCTTCCGCGCTTGATAAGAGCTTAGCTAGAGAGGGGTATACATTAATAATGGCTCACATGGCTTTGAAAAATGGAAATGTCAAGAAAGCGATAGAAAAAGGCTGGGAGGAGTTATTGGAGATTTTTCCCGAAGGGGAACCTCTCCTTGCCCAGGTTTATAGAGATGGTAATCCTGTGAATAGGACGAGAGCTGGCCTACATATCGAGTGGCCATTAAATGAAGTTCTGGTGGTTGGAGATGGGTATAGACCTCCTGGGGGAATAGAGGTGGATGGAATAGCTCTAGGTGTTATGAAAGCTCTTGAAAAGTTGAACTTGGGTAGCTTTTCGGAATGGTATCTATAGGTGAAAATTGATGAAGAATAAGTAAGATAGGTATTGCTTCTCTCCATATAGAATTATGTCATGAAGGTTTCCCACTCAGAAATACCTGTGGTTATCTCGTATTTCTTTGTAAATTCGAAATCTAAGAAGAAAAGAGATTAGAATAGGGGGTTTCACTAATTTAACAATTATAGAGCCCCTAAAGTGTTTAAAAAGCCTGATTATACTTTTCTTGCTATAATGGGGGAGGAAATAAGAGACAGGTAATTATTCCAGCTACAATGCTCATCGTATAGGCTAAATACTTATTAGATGTGTTTCGAGATAAAATGGTTCCAAGTTTATAATACGAGATAGCGAGAGCAACTAATAATACTCCTTGTTCGAGAATTATCCTGATTGTATAGCTTTCCGGAAATATAAGAGAAAGAAATCTTAAGAGGGATGTAATAACTCCATAAAATGTAGCAGGCTTAAAATACTCAATTGTATCAATTGTTAGGAGAGCAGTAGATCTCAAAACAGCGCTCAGAATAAAAATAGGAAGTAGTAAAAATATAATTCCTCGAATAGTATATCAAATACTAGAGACCAAGAATAGCAAGATTATTCCTGTGTACCCTAGTGATGCTCCCCACAGTGAAATAGAAAATATTTGGGGTAGATAAAACATCCAAGCATATAGTGAAATCTTGAACCATTTTGATCTTCTAATAAACATTAGGAACCCTCCATTACCCTATCCAGGATATAGAGACCGGGTAGAATAATAAACAGTACAATAAATCCAAGAGTAGGGTTCGTCCAGTAACTAGTCAGTGCAGGTAAAAGTGAAAGCATAGTTCCTGCACCCAATGTACCAATTACCTTGAGGAATCCCCTAAAGGCTTTTTTGGTCTCTTTCATTTTATGTTCATGAACTAGAGCGCTAAGCAAGATGAAAGACGCAACTCCTATTGGAATTATTAATGTGTACACAAAAGTATCAACAAAATCCGAAGGGAGATGTTGCTTCCAAGTTGATTCAATTAACAACGTCAGTGAAAGAAAAAAGTAAACAGAAAAGAATCTTAAAACTCTCATATACTCACCCCTCTACGTAAACAAATACAATATCTGCGTTGACTCCTGTTTCTATTATTGATACTATGAGTCTAATCAAATTTGAGTTTAATGCAAGGCGCTTAAGAGCACTTAAAGTAAATTTCTTCCCTAGGGATTCAACTAACTTCTTAATCCCATAGAAGGAGGTAACGAGTTTCCCTGCGTCACTGAAAGATGACATTGATGTTCCAATAGTTCCAACAATGGTCCAGCCTGTTTGTGTAAATCTCGTTGGGAGTCTAACTCCAACTTTCCATGTCAACCATCCTTCCTTTTTAAAGTGGAAAGAGTTTTTTGTAAGCCATGGACCAAGATACTCGACCTTTTTGTACTCATTTGAAAGTATTTTCTTCCCATCTAAATCAGTAGCCTCCTTAAGATTCACTTGAGCACTTTCTGGAAATATTACAACAAACTGATACTGGCTACTAAGTGGGATCCTATAGTATTTAACCTCTACTATATAGTCTTTTCCCCTCTGAACTTTCCAAATGTCTATCTCCCTAAGAGTAACTCCAACAGGTCCATAGAGTGGAACAGAGTAGTGTGTGGCTCCTACTATGGATATTGAGACATAAGAACCAAGACCTATGCCACTTTTAGGCTTTGTGTCATCTACTGGACGTGCTGCTACACTTTCGGTATTTGCCCCGATAATTAATAATCCGAGTAGGACTGCTATCAAAGACCTCAACTTCACTTTCACCCCCTCTTTAGTTTTTGTGAACTTTTCATAATATGGTTACGCTAATTATATTTATAAATCTTACTACTTGGATATATCAATGACATGTTATTCAATTTTAAATTTCTATACTTTTTGGATAAAATAGACAACAAAAACCTAAATTTAGTATTTTGACGAGCTTAAAACACATTAATTAACTGTAGCTGGAAATTATTATAATTGTTTTTATTATGAAAATAAAAAATTCTTCAGAAATGTTAAAACACTCAAACAAGATCTGGAAGGTTTCCCTGATGTTAAATTTACTGCTGACTTCTCTAAGATTCTACTGTGAAATTAGTTAGAGTTATAAATTCGACTCTACATACTCTTCGCCCGGTGAAAGAGGAGTGAACGAACTGCTTTATCTTTTACTCTCCTTTGCTATAATTATAGTGCTCATAAGGTTAAGGGTAAATGTAGGCCTATCTATCTTTATAGGCTCTCTTCTCCTGGGAATTCTCTTTAGGTTAACCCCTAAGGAGCTTTTATTGTCCCTGTACACTTCGGCAACAGAGTGGACAACTTTGAGGTTAATTATAATAATCTCCCTAATAATGGCCTTAACAAACGTTTTCTCCCAGATTGGATACCTAAGACTTATGGAAAAAGCTGTGAAAAACTTATTTCCTAGCGAGAAATACTCCTTAGCTGCCCTCCCAGCCCTAATAGGGTTAATGCCAATGCCCGCTGGAGCGCTAGTCTCTGCTCCAATGATAGAGCCAGTCGCAGACAAGCTTAAACTTTTGCCTGAAAGAAAGACCGTCATAAACTATTGGTTTAGGCACGTATGGGAGCTTTCTTGGCCCATGTATCAGGCAATAATCATAACCTCTGCAATCCTGGGAATTACGGTAAGAGAATTTAGCACCAAGATGTTCCCCTTGACTATCATAATGATAATGATTGGATATCTTATCTTTTTGAGACCAATAAAAGCCCAGGAAGACGAAAAAGGAGACTTTAAAGAGGGCCTATTCTTATTTGTAAGGAGCACATATCCAATCCTCGTGATAATATTAATCTCCGTAGTCCTTGGCTACGACATGGTTTATGGAGCTCTTTTTGGATTCCTCTCCGCACTAATTCCCAACTTTACTAGGGTTGACAAAAAGGAGATTGCAAAATATGCCCTTCAGCCAAAGATAGTCTTCCTTCTGATCTCGGTCATGTACTTCAAAAAGCTACTCGAAGTTACAGGAGTTGTTGAGGCATTGCCAAGGACAATTATTGAGCTTAATCTTCCCATAATCCTGATTATAACACTCACACCATTCATAGTTGGGTTGATAACGGGCATAAGCTTTGCCTACGTTGGAATGACATTTCCACTCTTACTTCCTTTCCTAACAGGTTTCGACAAGATAGCCCTTGCATACTTGAGTGGATACATGGGAATGCTATTCAGCCCAGTTCACCTATGCCTGATCTTCTCTGCTGAATACTATAAAGCTGAGTTAGGAAGGGTTTACAAGGTCTTGCTAGTCCCAGGAGTGTTACTGTTTGTCCTTGGTCTCCTATACATCCTACTCCTATAAAAAATAGAGAAAAAGGAATCACTTGGTTGCCCTTGTTATTCCAACATCTTTCACGAGGACGTAGGGTGTTGACACTGGTGTGCTAACTTCCCACCAGTGGATGTGGTATGACTCCCTGCTCAACCCTTGTATATTTGAAAGTATTCTGAGCATGTTATCGCTCACACGTATGTTCCTTATTGGTTTAAGCTCTCCGTTCTCAATTAGGAATATTCCATCTCTGGGTATAGTTGAGAAGTCTCCAGTCATGTAGTTCTGGAATCTTGTGTACCACACGTTTGTGATGTATATTCCCTTCTTTACCTCTTGGAAGAGCTCATCTTTTGTGTAATCACCCGGCTCAAGGACTATATTCCAAGCTCTTGGAGATATTAGCCCAGCATTTGCCGTGGTCTCTCTTCCGTATTTCCTTGCAAAGCTCGTGTTTAGTAGGTAGGTCTTCAGAACTCCCTTATCTATGAGAGTCGTTTCTTTAGTTGGAACTCCCTCGTCGTCAAACTTTCTTGTTCCATATCCATTGGGCAAGTTACCCACATCTTTTATTGTAACGATCTCCGGGGCAAGTTGTTGGTCGAGCTTGTTGGCGAAGTAGCTGAATCCAGCTTCAACAGCGAATGCAGAGAATGCCCATCCCATGTAGCTTAACAGATTGGCAAAGGCTAATGGATCAAATATAACGTCAAACCTTCCTTCTGGTCCTTGTTCTGGATTCTTTGCGAGCTTTGCAATTTCTCCAGCTTTTCTTCCTGCACTCTCTGGATCAAACTTCTTAAGAACCCTAACGGAATTAGTTCCATGACCGCTCTCTAACTCGCCCACAAAGGCTCTCACGCTTATCTCTATTCCAGTTCCCTCGTCAAAAGCCTCAACACCGTTGCTGGTGGTTAGATAAATTTTGTCGTGATCTGTATAAAGCACTCCAGCCACTCTCTTTGCTCCTTCCTCTAGAGCTGCGTTTATGGCAATTTCAACATACTCACTTGGATCATCTAACTCTACTATAGCTTTATCAAATGTCTCTGGAATGTCTTTGTACTTAAAGGGACCCTCGGCAATTCCATAGTAGTCTTCTTTTGGCTTCATCTTCTCTAGGTTTGCCTTTAGAACTTTTAACGTGGCTTCAATGTTTTCGGGGCTTAGCTCTGTAATCGTCGTTGAAGCTATCCTTTTTCCCATCTCAACGAATACCTCGACCTTCTGCTCATGCCAGTGCTTAGCTACAGTAACTTCATTGTTTGCAAATCTTATTTGCCTCCTGTTAGTTTCGTAACTGAGGACTACAACATCTCCAAATCCCATTTCCTTTGCCTTTTTAAGTATGAGCTCGTTAACATCAAACATTTTCCCTCACCTCAAGGCCTTCTTAGTGGAATATCCCTCAATCTCGCATGAGCTCCTCCCATCCACACTGGGACTCCCTGTCCTGGTTCTCCTTTTCCACATGTTCCTGGGAAGAACTCAACCTCCCTGCCAACGGCGTCAACACTGCTCCAGAGACCTTTTGTAGTAATCTCTAGAATGGGCCTCCTTACTGGATACTTTATCTCTCCATTCTCTATGAGATAGGCTTCCCTTCCAATGTATCTCTGCTGATATCTCCTATCATCGATGTTCCACTCGTTAAATGACACCATGTAAACACCGAGCTTTACGTCCTCGATTAGCTCCTCGAATGTGTAATCCCCAGGAGCTAGGTATGTGTTGGCCATTCTGATAATTGGCTCTCTATTGTAATTTATTGCTCTCGCAGCTGCATTTGACTTAAGGCCGAGCTTTGCGGCATATTCTCTGTTCATTAAAAACTCTGTTATAATTCCATTCCTTATCAAGTACCTGGGTCTTGCCTTAACTCCCTCATCATCATACAGATAGAATCCCCAGCTGTTTGGAATTGTGGGGTCTTCAATTACCGTAACCACGTCACTTCCGATTCTCTCACCCAGCATGTCTGGCTTTACGAAGCTCTCTCCTGCCTGTGCGGCTTCTCTTCCCATTATTCTGTCAAGCTCATACGGGTGCCCAACGCTCTCGTGAACTGCAATTCCAACGACTTCTGGTGCTAAAACTAGGTCTACTTTCCCCTCTGGGGGTCTTTTACCCTCTACTATAATTTTCTTTAGCGTCTCTACCTCTCTCCTAGCCCTTTCCCAGGGTTCGTCCTTCTCTATGAGTTCTAATCCTCCGGAGAATGCCCTCTGAACGAATGGGGCCTGCTCCATCTGGCCGTTCTCAAATACAACTAGATTATACATTACCGAGACCCTGGGAATTACACTCTCCACCAAAGCACCCTCGTTGTTCATGAATATCTTATGCCAAATGAAGTCATTGTATCTTAGGAATCTCATTGGTACGTTAGCGTTTGTTGATGTTACTTCCTCTTCTATTTTCTTCAGAATTTCCAACTTCTCCTCTGGCGGGACATCTCTTATGTCCTTTCTCATCTTTACCTCATAGTACACTTCGTGGAAGTCTTCTTCGCTAAATTTTATTGGCTCTTTTCTTAGCTTTGCTGCGGCCTTTGCCATCTTTATTGCTCTCTCCACAGTCCTCGCTATGCTCTCCTTTGTGAGCACATTTGTGCTGGCAAATCCCATTCCCCCATTTACTAGGACTCTCACTCCAATTCCCTTATCTGCTAGGATTCCTAGTCCTTCTGGATTTCCGTTTTTCATTGCAAGAAAAGTTCCCTGCTTTTCTTCGAACCTTGCTTCTGCATAATCGGCACCGAGCTCCAGAGCACGGTTAACGGCGAACTCAACTAGGTCATGCATGTCCTCAACACCTCCTTAATGCAATAATATTGATGAAACATAAGTATAAAAATCTTTTCGTTTCGATGTTTGTCTTATTGATACTAGACCAGCATCCTAACTCCGATTATCAGTAGAAGAGCGGAGAAGAGAACTCTAAGCTTGTCTGAGTGTATTCTATGGGAAACTATTGCCCCAACATAGGCTCCCACTATCAATCCCGGGGCCAAAGCTAGGGCAATGCTTAAGACAACGTTTCCTTCTTTCAGATGAGTTATGGCTCCTGCTAGGGCTGTAAAGAATAAAGCTAAGCTGGATGTTCCAATTGAGTACTTAATTGGTATTCCCACAAAGATTGTGAAAAGAGGGACGTTCAATATTCCTCCACTAATTCCCAGGAGGCCGGAGAGAAAGCCAGAAGCAACTCCCACAAGGGGTACTCTTTCATAGTGTATTTTTGCTTCTTTAGAATCTTTAGCTCTCCTCTTCACTGTTAACCTTACGGCAAGATAAAACAACAACATTGAAAACGCTACCCTTAGTATTTTCTCATTAATGTCATTCGTTAGATAAGCTCCAAGCACGGCAGCTGGAATTGAAAATAATTCTTTCAATATAACAACCTTGATGTGAACTTTTCCCTTTTTGAGATGTGTATAAGCAGAGGAGAAGGAGCTTATTGCTATACAAGCTAGGCTGGTTCCTATAGCTTCATGTATGGAAAGTCCCAAAATGGTTAGAATCGGAACTATTAAAAAACCACCTCCAACTCCAAAGAGCCCTGCAATGCATCCTATAAAAAATCCAAGGAAAGAATATTTAAGCATGAAAAAGATTATTCAGTAGCTTTTAAAGCCTTTTGTCAAAATCTTTCAACGTTGACCTTCCCATTTACACTCGTTATTGTTAAGGTGTATGGAGAGTTCTGGTTGATTAGTGGAATTGACCTTCCCCTCTTAACTGCAATTACATTGACATCACAAACGTCACTTATCCTTAAATGAACACCCCCGTTGACTGTATTAATAACACCATCTCCCTCCATGTCTAGGATGTCCAGCTTTACATACCCATTTACAGAATTGACAGTTAAATCTTCGGCCATTATGCTTCCTGCTATCATTCCGTTAACCGTTGAAATTGACTTAACGTGGGAATTCTTGAGGATTATCGGCCCATTAACTGAGTTTATGCTCTCAATGCTAACCTGGGATGCAGAAATTCCTGCATTGACCGAGGAGACTTCTAAGGTAACGCCCTCGGGAACCTTAATGTTCATCTTAACCTTGCCATCTGATTTCCATGCGAAGAGGTTTAGAAATCTTTTCTCTTTTCCCTTCGTCTCTATTATGAGCTCTGAATCCTCCTTTCTTATTTCAACTCTTGGCTCTCCCTCGAGAATGTAGTATTCAATGTACACATTATCGTCTTCACTCTTTTCTATCTTCAATTTTCCATTTACAATTCTTACATGAACCTTCTTTACGTCCTTAAAGACTTCCTTCATATCAATTCCCTCCCAAGTAGTTCATTAACTCCTCTACGAGTTCCTTAATCTTTCTCCGGACTCTTGTTCTATCAATCCCAAGCCCTTCAATCACCTCCTCACCCTCGATTTTCACAATATCCTTAGCTTTCTCAATGACTTTCTTGTATGCCTCTCTGCTGTTTAGTGTATAGGTCTTCCCTCCTATCCTAATCTTTACTACACCATTCCTTGCCGAAATTATGGAATCTTCGATTCTAAGCTTTGCATAGTCCTTTCCTACTGATACAGAGATTCCATTAGAGCTTATGGCAACGTAATCCTCAGCTATCGTTAATTTCTCTGAGCCACTCCTATAGGAAATCTTGTCATTCTCTATCTCTATGTCATAATCTTCAGTTTTTATTCTCAAATTAGAGCCAATTTTTGTTAGTCGGAAGCCATTTCTGAGTTCCTCGATCGTGACCATTTCCTCATCTATTTTCCTGGGCCTTCCATCCCTGATTTTGAGGGGTCCTATTTTTACCTCTGAACCTGAGGGAGTGTCAACAATTTCCAAGAATGGCATCTTGACGTAAGTATAATTATCAGAGTCGTACACCTTGAGTATTCCGAGGTCTAGGGCTACTTCGTCCTCTCTAACTCTTAGAGATTTTTGGTGTAGTAAAGCCTCTACTGTGCGAACAAAATTTTCATTGGCTGTAACTTTTCTCCCTTTTATATCCTGGGATGTCCAGATAACTACTGGGGAAATTAGTTTCCTTCTTATACTCCCTAAAGGAGTTTGAGCTTCAACTTCAACGCTTCCCTCTATTGCCCATCCGACTCTTTTCCTACCGAATTTTAGTGGATAGGCTTTTCCCTCTCCCCTAACTTTGACATCGCCAAAGTCGAGATCGTTGAATTCGTAAGCTTTCTTTTCTACTTTTGGAATTATGTCCTCTTTTTTCCTTATTCGGGGAGTTTCAATGCCTCCAACTAGAATGCCTGCAATTGAGAGAACTACAAAGTATGCAAATGCCATCTTTGAAGTTACTGGGAAGTCCTCGGGAATTCCAAGCCACTTTCCTACGAATAGGAACAGGGAAATTAGGAAAGCCGCCTTTGCTAGGGAGAAAATTATTCCACTCAGCGTTACTCCAAACCACCTGCCCAGCCCAAGGACTTCCACTATAACTATGAGGCCTATTATTGCCCATACCATGTATTCGTTGTACTTCTCCAATCCCAACCATCCTTTAAATAGCCAGATAACAAGCAGCAGTCCAGTTATGGCCTTTAGGTAGTCTCTAATCTTAAATCTAATTTCACTTATTTTCTTCACCCTCCTCTCCTAAAGCAGAGATTAGCATGAGGATCCTCAAAAACAGCATTCCATCTTGGGTTATTTCGTACTTTTCTCCCTTCCTTACCATCTTGGTCTTCGTGAGAATCTTCAAATGGTGGGAGACAGTTGGACTTTCTACTCCAAGGGCCTCTTTAATCTCCTTAAAGCTCATTGGCCTTTCAGATAGCATCTTCATTATCCTAATTCTGTCTGGGTTTGCAAGGGCCTTTAGGACTTTAGCCGCGTTCTCCTCATTTATCGTGGATATACTTTCTATCTTCTTCCTTAATCTAGCTTTTATGGAGAGCATTACTTCATCTACAGGATCAATGCTTTCCTCAAGTGCTTCAAGCCTCTTTTTCAGCTCTTCAAGCTGTCTCCTTAAGTCCTCCATTTTCCCACCTAGTACAAATTTTTGTAGTACATTTTTCTGTACTAAATTAGGGTGAAAAGTATATAAAAATTTATCTGTCTGTGTAATTACAGAATACAATAATTGTTGAATTATTTAATTGTGCAATTATGTAGAGAATACCTCAGAAAATAACTTCTGGGCGAATTCTCTAAGACTCTTCTTTGCTATCTTAGAGAGTATCTTCTGAGCATTGCTCCCGTATTGTGCGGCCTTTTTCTCCCTAAAGGCAACTTCTTCTGGCAAGCCAAAATCTAGTGCAATTCTCCTCAAAATTGCCTTTCTAACTCCCTCTCTTATCTTTTCTTCTAGGGGAACCCTTAAGGCTAGAGAGACAAAGGGCAAATCCAAGTAGGGGTATCTAACTTCCACACCATTTAGCATTCCCACTTTATCATCTCTACCTAAGTTTCTCTCGGCTATCTCCTCTATATCTTTTCTCATCAAAGAGGGATTCTCGAGATACTTTGCATATCCTCCAAACAGTTCATCAGCACCCTGGCCACTCAAAAGGACCTTAACATCATCCTTCCTAGCAAGCTTTGTGGCAAAATATAGAGGAATTGCAATGGCTAAGTTCATTGGATTTGGCTCCTCTATAGCGAACATTACATTCTTAATCTCCCTCTCAACTTCCTCCCGGGTAAATATATACTCTCTAAGCTCAAGTCTAAGCTCATCACTAACTTTTCTGGCCCACTCAACGTCTTTACTATCCTCCGTTCCCGCAGTGTAGAGAACTACCTTAGAGTATTTTGAAGCTAACAAAGCTATTAATGAGCTGTCCAATCCTCCTGAAAAGAGCACTCCAACTTTTTTAGCTGTCCTTATTCTTACAGCATCTTGAAGTAAATTCTTAAGACCGTCGTAGTATCCTTTTCCAGAACCTTTAATGTCCCAGGGGGAAAGTAGCTTCATCTTCTCTTCTTCTGGCAACTTAACGAGCTCACCTGGGTTAACTGGTATTGCTTCTTCACCTACACTCCACAACACCTTCTTCTCTGACCCAAACCTCCCCCTTGGGGAATAGTAGAGTGGTCTAACTCCAATAGGATCCCTAAACAAATAGATTTTACCATTGAGAGCAAATGCGACGGCGTAGTCTCCCCTCAACATAAGCATCGCTTTTTTAACGGCCTCCTCAACTTTCATCTTTTTGTCAAATATAAAATACTCCAAAAGTCTTAGGATAACCTCACTGTCCACGTCACTCTCAAATGATGCTCCCCTCTCTATTAACCACTTCCTCAAACTTTCGTGGTTATATATCTCTCCATTGTGGACGAGAACAATGTCATTGTAAAAGGGTTGGGTATAGTTTTTAGATCCAGTCATTGCAAGCCTACACTGGGCTAAAACAACGTTGCCCCCTCTAATTTCTTTTATCTCTGAGAAGTCCTCAGATTTTATAACTAACCCATCGCTCCATACGCCAAAAGAATCTGGTCCTCTATGCTTTCCAGTAATTATCATCTTGACGATTTCTTCCTTTGTTAGATTTATTCCTCCGGTTATTAGACACATCGGATCTTACTTTTCAAGAGGACGTAAAAACTCTTGCATTTTCCATGTGGGATAGTATTTAACGGGTGTAAAATACAATGAATGCCTATTCAACAACTATCTTCACTTCTGAAATTTTGTTCTTCTCACTAAGAATCCAAGCTTTGTATTCCCCTTTTTCATTTACAATTAACCAGATGACTGGCCACCTCTTCATCCCTTCCAAGTCTTTTCCACTAGGAATTGGGGGGCAAGCTATGTGAGAATGAAAAATCCCAACAACTTCAAGATTCTCCTGCTCAGCCTCTTCAAGGGCCTTGAGCATTTCTTCTGGATCCATTTCAAATTCAACTGGAGAATTTAGCCTGTTTCTGATGAATCTTACTTTTAAAACCCTGTTCTCTTTACCAAATAGAAAGCCACAAACTTCAACGCTCGATGAAGAAACAACTTTCAAAATGGCCCTTAAGTAATGTTGAGGGATAATAAGGGTGGAAAAAGAAAAATCACTCTTCGAGGAGGATGGCATTTACAACGCCGTCTTGCCCAGGTCTGGAGGTAACCTTTGCCTTTCCAATCTCAGTCTCAATGATGGCTCCCTTGGTTATTATGTTTCTTCTTGCGAACTGCCTATTTGCTGGATTCTCGATGACCCTTATGATTCTAACCTTTCTACCCTTCCCACTCTTGTCAAATACGTTTGCATATGCAGCGGCTGTTAATCTAACCTTCCTGTTGCCACCGTAAGTTCTTATGATCTTTCTCTTGTCTTGCTCAGCTACTCTTGTGTTGGAGGGTTCCCTTCCAAGCTCCCTTTTCCTCTTCTTCCTCGCGAGGACAATCCTTCCACCTGAGGGCTTCTTAAGTGATCTTCCCTGCCAAATCGCCATTTAATCCCACCTCGCTATTGGGCATTAAAGGAAGTAATTTATAAGTTTTTTCGTGAGCTTAATATTCCATATTAATGAACTTTGTGAATGCCGTAAATAACGTGAATGCTATAGCTAACACTAAGATATTCCCCCATGCTAATTGTAGGCTTTCTAATATTTATTGACCTATCCTCGACAAATATGCTAAGGCTAAATATCACTTTACTTATCTGAGGCTTCCGCTGAAGATCATTCTAATAATTTCTTGGTAATGGTAGTTTGGTGAGAGGTATAGGATTCCTTCCGTAGTTTTTACAAGTTCGTTCAGCCATTCCTGGTAAGATGGATCTTGGATTATTAACTCCTGAAGCTCTTCTTCGGTAAAATTTGATGCACCCGCTGGAATGCTTGGGATTAGTGGTAGACCTCACTCTTGGAGCTTTCTTGGTAAGTACCAAACCTTCGTGGAGGAATATTATAGCGGCTATGGGCCCACAGGCATCAGAAAGTTCGGCAATTCAACGTTTCAACCAATTTCGGGGGTGTACTAACTTTTGGAGGTGCAACCCTGTTAATTTTTTAAATAACATGAATTAGAGATAATTTTCCATACTAAAGTTAAGAGTGCCAAAGTCTTTTAGTTGATATAAAAAGAATAAATCTAACTCTCAAAAAAACTTGCTTAGTTCATCAAACAGCGTGACAATGTCATCCTCAGTATTGTAGAGGTGTGGCGAGACTCTTATGCCAAAGATTCCCTTTGCTCCCCTTAAGGAGACCACAATTCCTTTCTCTTCCAAATTTTTCACTATTTCTCTCTGCTTCACATAGTCCACTCCTAATCTCAGAAGAGTTATCTGTGATGAACCTAAAGCAGTTACACCTAGTTCGTATGCGTACTCCCTAACCCTTTTTGCTAGCTTCATGTCGTGCTTCTCGATTTTTTCAATTCCCACACTATTTATGAGCTCTAAGGAAGCATCTAGGGCCACTATGCTAACGTAAGGAGGAGTTCCAGGATCAAGCTTTCTAGCGTCTTTTCTTACAGGAAGAATATCCCAAACATCCTTTCTCTCATCTCCCCACCACTCTGACCATGGAACTTCTGGTTGGGTGTTTAAAAGCCCCAATATAGGTTCGCTAACTTCAATTAATTCCTCCGATATCCACATGACTCCACTTCCCGTATTTGGGTTAAGGAGCCACTTCTCTCCCCCTGCCACGAGGGCATCTACTTCCATCTTCTCTGGATACACCTCTAATGCTCCCAGGGATTGAACTGCATCCACAATAACCCAGGCTCCATGCTCGTGAGCAACTCCGGCAATCTCTTTCGTTGGCATTCTCTGCCCAGTAATCCACTGCACATCACTAAAAACCACGGCAAAGGTGTTATCGTCTATTACCCTCTCTACATCCTCCATGTAATATAATCCCCCTTTGTTTCCGATAACTTTAACTTCCAAACCATGCCTTTTGGCATAGCTTTTTAATATGGCAGAAATCGTGGGGAATTCTAGGTCAAAGGAGACAATCTTCATGCCTTTCTTGGGGGTTAGAGATGTTAGAATTCTCTTTAGGCCATCTGTAGTTTGAAGACTCACTGTTATGTTCTCGGGGTTAGTTTTCATAAGCTTCGCGGCCTTTTTCAACATGGGGTTAAAGTAGAGCTCATCAAGAATCTCAACAGCGTTTATTCCATCCTCGTAGTTTATAACGTCTAAGAGAAATTCATTCACTTTTTGGTAAACTGTTAAGGGCATTAAACCCAGGCCGGCAGTGTTGAGATATGCCCTAAACCTCTTAAGTCCTGGGAATAATTCCTTCATTGGCTTCACCACTAAAACTTTTTGGTGAAGGATAAATAAGTTGTGGAGGTGTAAGAATGGCTGAGCTGTGGGAGATAGTTTCATTTCTAGATGAATACCTCAAGATTTCTGAATATCCTGACAAATCCAGCAACGGTTTGCAAGTTGAGGGGAAGGAGGAAGTTAACACGATAGCATTTGCGGTAGATGCATGTTTGGACACAATAGTTAAAGCTAGGGCCTTCAATGCAGACATGCTCATAGTCCACCATGGCCTAATATGGGGAGGGGTAAAGTACGTGAAGGGGCTTTTTGCAAAGAGAGTCAAGGAACTTTTGAAGAGCAACATGAACCTCTACGCTGCCCACCTTCCTTTAGATGCTCATCCAGAAGTTGGAAATAATGCTCAACTCCTTAAGTTACTTGGGCTTGAGCCGAAAGAAAAGTTTGGGGAATACCACGGTGTTATGATTGGATACATTGGGGAGTTCGAGGAGGAAAAACCTCTTCCCTTAATAGCTCAGATGCTTGCGGAAAAGTTACCAGTCGATTATGTGAAGAGTTATGAATTTGGAGTACAAGAGATAAAGAGGGTCGGAGTTGTCAGTGGTGGAGGAGGATTTGCGGTGGAGGAGGCAAGTGAAAAGGGCGTTGACCTATTCATAACGGGTGAGTTTACACATGAAGACTACAGAGCGGCAGAAGATTTGAGGCTTAGCGTGATCGCCGCTGGCCACTACGCCACAGAGACCCTGGGAGTAAAGGCTCTAATGCCAATCTTAAGAGAAAAGTTTGGAGTGAAGACAATATTCATAGACAGCCCAACTGGGCTATGAGTGCATTGCGTAGTGTATTAACTCATCCCAGTCCAAGTTTAACTCCAATCCCTCTATTCCAAATATTGTTCCCAGGGTTGTAAAGATGAAGTACAGGGAAATGAACGCTATCATGAATCCAAATTCTGCAACGAGAGTAATTAAGATTGCCTCCTTTATTTCAAGTTTTTTGTAAGCTAAAACTGTGAAGAAGGTAAATGCCATTGCTGCCAATATGTTTCCAAACAGAGTAACTAAGGTAGCTCCAACGGAAAGTGCAAATAGGATGAACTTTCTTGGTCTCTTATACGTGAATACTTCAAAGCCCGTCTTTAGAAACTCGTAATACATAATGGTAGACAGTAATATGACAAAAAAGTCAGCGGGTGCTATGAAGGGATATTCCGAGAGGTTCATCTTTCTCCCTCACCCCACCTGGGATCTCATCAAATATATATTCTTCTCTCAACCCCAACAGTATCTCGACTTCCCTTGGAGTTAAGACCGGTTTTCTCCAGTTCTCATAATCATCTATTGGAACCCTCGGGCACGCAACGATAACGTAAGCATCGAAGCTGAATCCTTCAAGTTTCGAGTAGCTTATGTCGTTCATTGCAATTAACTTGGCCTCTCTTCCATGGTCTTTGAGAAGCTTGATTATTCTCTTTGCCTCATTTAGCCTTAACTGTCCTCTCTTGGTACTTATCACAACTCCAAATCTTTTAGCGTCCATAGCCTTGGCTATTTGTGCCCACCTTTTTCTGATAAACCTTTCCGCTAGCTCATTTATCCACTGGCAATCCCCACTATAGGGATTAACAGCTAAAACTCTTTTTCCAGTTGCTAGGGCCAATCCCAGGGGGTGGAAGGTTCCAGAGCCTATGAATAGTATTCCATCTCCCTCAACCTTGGCAACAGAAAAGTTACATCCCAAAACTTGGCTAGGCCAAGATACCCTATTATCTCCCCTCCCCACAACTGGCTCGAATCCCTGGGACTTAAGATACTCTATTGCCCTCTCAAGTTGGTGAATGTGCTGGGCTGTGGTTGTCACGATTATCTTTTTCCCAAGCTTCTTGATCTCGTGAAGGTTCTTTTTCAAGGCTTCAACTACATTAACCTTGGCAAACGCGGGAACGAAAATAGTGGGTACTTCTAAAGATAACATCATGAAGGAGTGTCCCAGGTGTATTAGGGCGTCGCAACCTAGCAATCTAGCTTCATGATCTGCAGGATCACAAGCACCATAATTAATTTCACCGTGAAGTATAACTTCAATTTCATTTTTTTCTAAAAATTCTGCGAGTTCTTCTGCTTCTCGCCTTAACCCTTCGGGAGATTGGATTAGAACTTTCTTTGCCCCTATATTTTTCAACTTTTCGAGAATTTCTTCTTTTGGTATTTCGTGCAACATGAAGAAAAAGAGGGAAAGGAAGTTAAAAACTTCACCCTATAACCTGGGCAAAGGCGTACTTGCTCTTCACGGAGTTTATAACGATCTCCACTTCGTCCCCCACATGTGTATTGGGGACAAAGATTACAAACCCCTTAATTCTGGCTATCCCATCTCCTCCTTTGCCCATGCTTTCTATCTTAACCTTATATCTTTCTCCAACCTTCACTGGTGCTGAGTTTTCAAACCTTCTTCCTTTCCTTTCTCCATCAAACCTTCTTCTATTCCTTCTCATATCTCCACCTTGCATCTCCAACACATCCATCCACAGTTTGGGCAAACACCCCAGAAGAGGTGTCTGCCCAAGAATGGTCTAAGCGTTTGTTTATAAACATTTTTATGGCCACGAAGTTATTTTAACCACCTGAGACGACGGGGATAACTTCCACAAAGTCTCCATCCTTAACTTCATCATCTTCCAGTACAACTTTCCCATTAACCTTAGCTATTGCACTTTCAGTGTTAAATCCCACGGCTCTTAGGATGTCTCTGACTTTCATTCCTTCCCTCCACTCGATTTCCTTCTCTATGTTTCTCCCTATGACCTTCACCTTTATCATTTTCATCCCCAAGGGTAACTTATGGAAAAACTCTATAAACTTAGCTCTTGTTCCACCATTGGGTGAGTTAAGTGGAGGATCTCAGGCCTGAGAGAATTCAGGAAATCGGGAGAACAGACTGCCCTGTGTGCAAAGGGAAAAATACATTAAAATTAATCCAGTTCATTCACAAGATACCCTATTTAGGAGAGGTAATGCTTTCAACCGCAATATGTGATAATTGTGGTTACAGGGATGCCGATGTCATGATACTCGAGGCGAGAGAGCCAAAGTTGTACGAAGTAAAGGTTGAAGAGGAGAAAGATCTCTTTACGAGAGTTGTGAGGAGTAAAAGCGGGACTATTGAGCTTCCAGAACTTGGAATAACAATAGAGCCAGGCCCAAGAGCTGAAGGGTTTATAAGCAACATTGAGGGGGTTCTTGAGAGGGTCAAAGAAGTCCTACTTATGGCGAGAGATTTCAAGGAGCAGGAAAATGATGAAGCAAGTGTGAAGAAAATTGACGAGCTTCTCAGATATATAGAGGAGGTAAAGGAAGGTAAGAAGCCGTTGACTGTAAGGATAATGGATCCCTTCGGAAACAGTGCTTTAATTGGAGAAAAGGTAAAGAGTAGAAGGCTCACGAAAGAGGAAATCAAAAGCCTGAGCACTGGGCCTTATTATGTCATTGATCTTGATGAACTTCCTCAGCAATGACAGCTAATCCCTTAACGTTGAACACGAATGCTCTCTTTTCTCCACTTAAATTGGCTTCAATTCTTCTTCTAATTTTCCAGTATTCCTCTTCTGGAACGCTTATTCTTAAAGTTGCTCTTCCATAACCTTCTTTTCTTAGGAAATCGTTAATTCTAACTGGATGGAAAGGCATTGTTTTTACAACGACATAAGCTCTCTTAAAGTATTTACACTTTATTTCTTCATCGCTCGTCGCCAAAATTCTTCTTTTTTCTCTAAGGAGTAGCTTAAGCTCTCCCCTAACTGTATGGAAAAGCTCATTTATCAAGTCTGCGTAGTCTATTCCCTGGGGAATTTCGTAGATATACCTTCCAGGCTCATCAACTTCCTCCACTATATTCTCCAGATCTGGATTGCTCTCAAGTCTTGCCCCCTGGGGAAGAAGAACAGCACTTCTTTCTGCCTTCGCTAGGGGTTCAGTGTAGAAGGTTAGCCTATTCACGTGCCCATAGAGGTCTATGTACTCAAATTCTCCCTTCCAGGGAACTTTTTCTCTCCTTATTTGTGGGGGAAGGTCAAAGATAAAACTCTCGGTTTTTTCCTTGTAGGCCTCGTAAACCTTAAGGGGGCTTGGAAGTAGATCTTCAAGGTTTCTCTCTGGAACTTCGGGAGGTCTGGCAGGATCTGAGAATATTACCTCCGCATTAATCTTCTCAACAATTTCCGGATCTAGAGAATCCCCAACGATAAACTTGATATTTACCCCATACTTATCTGCGTTCCTCTTCGCGAACTCTATCTTTATGGGATCAATGTCAACACCAATGCTCTCGATTCCATGTTTTGCAAAGAATATCAATTGTATTCCAACTCCACAAGAAACGTCGGCAACGCTCTTAACTCCCTGCTCCTTTAGTCTTTTTCCTCTATAGTCGGCTACCATTTCGTGAGTGGCATACCTGAGGCCTTCTAAGTCAAACCATAAATCGTTCCTTGAGAATTTGTCTTTGGCCTTTATTCTCGCCTTTGCTACTTCCAAGGCTATGTTGAATTCTTCTTCGGGGAGTTTTAGTGCTCTCTTAATCTTTTTTATATCGTATCCTTTTCTTATCATCTCCTCAGCCAGCTTAACGGCTTCTTCGGTGATGAGAGTTAGGTCAACCATTCACATCCCTCCATACTAAGTAGATAGTTATGATCACTCTTAAAGTACTCCACGCGGCTAAGAGCGCAAATAATGGCTTTATTAATCCCAGGAGGGCGAATATCATTGTTACAAATATTCTCTCATCCCTCTTACCTGGGATTTTTCTTAAAGCTGGAACGACCTTGTATGCATCTGCACAATAGGCTCCCCTAAATCTTTCGGTTGAATAACTCACCATTGCCGAAGAGAAGATTGCAATTCCTGCAATTACCCACCATATTGGCTCTCTTATAGTCACGTAGGCTAAGGTTAGGAGGTAAGTAAAGTCTACATACCTGTCGAGAATGGAGTCAAAAAATCCGCCAAACTTGCTAGTCTGCATCCTTGCCCTTGCAATTTCTCCATCAACTCCGTCAAATATCGAGCTTATTTGGTAAAGAATTGCAGCTAAAGGAACGCTGATTAGATTCATTAATCCGGAAAATATGCCAAAGAGAAAGGTTACTATTGTTAACTTGTTTGGGGTTATGTGATCGACGAGAAGGGCCGAGATTCTAGTTGAGATTTTTCTATTAATATATCTACTTATGAATCCATCTCCAACCCCCTTTACCGAGGAGTAAACTATTAACTTTCTCGCCTTCTTCAAATCACCTGGAGTATCCACATCCATCCAATATAGCCCATCTACGTAGCTAACTTTTAATCTCGCCCTCTTAACAACATCCTTAAGCTCTACAACTTCCTTTTCCTTTAAGATATCTTCAATGACACTGAATATTGAGTCATCTAAAATGAAAAACCCTGTATCTACTCCATCCCATGAAGGTATCTCTTTTCCAATGTCAACAACCCTGTCGTTCTCGATTTTAACTTTAGTCGCCTCATCAATGTCCACAAATTTAGGATTTCTATCTACAATGAGGCCTTCTCCCCTCAAGGCTAATTCATAAAACTTCTCCTCATATATGTGATCACTCATCACGAGGACGAATTTGCCCTTCACAAAATCCTTTGCAACATAAAGTGAATATCCATTCCCCTTTTCGGGAAATCTATTCACAGCAAGTTTTACATTTTGCAGGTTGTTCTCTTTTACGAATTCTTCAAATTTTTGAAGGTATCTCTCGTTTGTAACGATGATAAATTCTTTAATTCCGTTTTTTTCGAGGTTCTTAATTGTTCTGTAGAGGATCTCTCTTCCTGCGATCTTTAGTAGTCCCTTTGGTTTCTCTCCCATTCTACTCCCATATCCAGCAGCTAGAATAACCCCTTTCACTTCCTCACCTCCAAGGATATTCACAGGATTCTACTTTTAAATGTCTGGTTAAAAATTAAGAAAGTAAGTTAGAGAACTTTTCGTAACTAATCTTTAGCGCTTCAAGAACTGGCAACTTTTCTCCAGCAAAAAATGTTAGCATAGCTCCCCCACCGGTAGAGATATGGCTTATCCCAGTTATGTTGTACTTGTATATGCTTGCTATTGAATGACCACCACCAATGACGCTAAAGGCTGGACTCTCTCCGATGGCCTTGAATACCCCAATTGTTCCCACGGCAAATTCTTCCCTTTCGAACACTCCCATAGGACCGTTGGCTACTATTATCCTGGCCTTTAAGAGTATCTCCCTATACTTTTCAACTGTTCTAGAACCGATGTCAAGGATTGGATATTCGTCAAAGAGCCTTTTCTCGTCGCTGAGCAAATCTATCTCTACTCTTTCTCCCTTGAAGTCAATGGCAAAGTCTACGGGAGTTCTAACGTAGGGATAAAATTCGTCAAGAATCTTTTCTGCCCAGTCTACGTATTTTAAAATTCCCTTCTTTTCTAAGAATTTAATGTTTTCTCTTCCCAGGTCAAAGCCCTTAGCTAGAGTGAATAATTGGCCAACCAATCCCCCTGTCAGTATGAGATCAGCCTTTTCTTTCCTAAGAACGTTTTCGGCAACTTTTAATGAGTCATCAACTTTTGCACCACCAAGAACATAAACTCTCGGCTTTTCTTCACTTTCATAAGCTTTTGTTAAAGCATCAACTTCTTTTTCCATAAGGAATCCCATTATCATAGGCTTTATTCTTGCAAAACCAACGAGAGATGGCTGACTTCTATGAGCGGCAGCAAAGGCATCGTTAACAACGAGGTCTATTACCTGGGAGAGCTTCCTAACAAAAAACGTCTTTTCGCATTCCTCAATAGTTGCGTTTTTTACTTCTTCTGCAGAGAACCTGAGGTTTTCGAGGACTATAACTTCCCCAGGTTTCATAGCCTTTATTCTCTCCCTTGCATACTTTCCAAAAATGTCTTCAACGTATTCAACATGCATATTTAGGAGCTCAGAGAGAATTCTCGCATGCTCTTCAGTAGTCGAATACTCTTCGCTGTAGGGTTTTCCTTGATGAGTGCCAACAACTACTTTTGCTCCACTCTCTATTAGGTACTTTATCGTTGGAAGGACTGCTCGAAATCTCGCGTCACTTATTATTTTTCCATTACTCATTGGTGAGTTTAAGTCAACTCGAAGAAACACGGTTCTGTTGTAGTATTCAAAATCTCTCAACCTGAACATTTCACCACCATAAAATAGTTGGATGGAGATTTAAGAAAGTTGTGGGGAAGGGGAAGAAAAGATTTGTATAGCCTAAAACATGTTGTTTTAGAAGGGCTGTAAAGCTTGGAAACGTGAATGTTCTAATTGTCCTGAAGGGCTTGTTGTCGCTAGTTTCAGAACTGCCTAAAGGCTTGTAGTATGGAACCTAAAGAAAATAAAAATAATCAGAGATAGCCAAGCCTGTAGGCGAGTTCAGCGTTGAGAACTGAACCTCCAGCCGCTCCTCTGACGAGATTATGACCAAGTGTTACGTACTTCACTCCACCGTTTATTTTCTCGAGTCTACCTACAGTTACAGTTAGTCCTTTCCCCCTATCCCTGTGAAGTCTGGGTTGTGGAACTTCTGAATATACTATCGGTTTCTCATAAGAGGGGAGCTTATAGTCTCTCAATGGATCAAAGCTGTCAAATGCTTCTCTTATCTCTTCAATGTTTACCTTCTCCAACTCCACAAATACTGCCTCCGTATGACCATGAATAACTGGAACTCTCGTTGCTATGGCAGAGATGTCGAAGTCTGCGTTTTCTATTCTCTCACCGTTGAATTTTCCCAATATTTTCTTGCTCTCATTTTCTATCTTCCACTCCTCTCCATTTATGAAGGGAATTACATTGTCATGAATTGCATATGCCGAAAGTCCTGAAAATCCAGCTCCACTAATAGCTTGCATTGTTGCAACTCTAACCTTCTTTATCCCAAATTCAACTAATGGAGCTAAAGATACCGTAAGTATAGCAGTTGAACAGTTGGGGTTTGTGACTATAAAACCATCCCAACCCCTGTTCTTTTTCTGAACTTCAATTATTCCCAGGTGATTCATGTTTACCTCTGGAACCAAAATAGGAACATCTTCGTCATATCTGTGAGCTCTAGCATTTGTAAAAACTGGAATCTCTTGCGCAAGTTTTTCTTCAACTTCTCTGGATATTGAGGCTGGGAGAGCATTGAAGACTATATCAACATCGGGGTCTTTTAAAAACTCCTCTAGGCTGATTATTACATTTTTTCTAAACTCTTTTGGTGAGTCCTCGACTATTTCTCCGTACTCCTTACCTGCAGACTTTTCAGATGCTACAAGCTTACTGACTTTAAACCATGGGTGTCCGCTGAGTAATTTCACGAAAGTCCTTCCTACGAGTCCAGTTGCTCCTAAAACGGCTGCTTTCATTCAATCACCTCCTTAAAAGCTTCTAAAGTTGGGTCTATAGGTTCTGGAACTTGGAAGTTCTTTATGACGATATTTGGATCTTTTAGCCCATGTCCAGTTGTGATTAAAACGTAACTCTCATTCCTGCTTATTTCACCACTTTCAAGGAGCTTAATTAAGCCAGCTAAAGATGCTGCAGAAGCAGGTTCAACAAATAGTCCTTCCCTAGACGCTAGAAGTTTCTGAGCTCTTAGTATTTCCTCATCACTTACGCTCTCAAATAGTCCCCCAGATTCTTCAACAGCCCTCCATGCCTTTATCCAATTTGCGGGGTTTCCTATTCTTATGGCCGATGCAATGGTTTCTGGACTCTCTTCGGGTTGGAATTTTCTTTTCTCTTTCCAAGCCTTCGCTAATGGGGATGCTCCTTCTGCTTGAATTCCTATCATCCTGGGAAGTTCATCTATTACGCCAGCCTCATACATCTCCTTAAACCCCTTCCATATTGCAGAAATGTTTCCTGCATTTCCAACTGGGAGAATAACGTTGTCTGGAACTTTTCCAAGTTGGTCATATATCTCATACGCTATTGTCTTTTGTCCTTCGAGCCTGAATGGGTTTATTGAATTTAACATGTATATCCCAAGTTCTTTGCTTGTCTCCACGACTACTCTTAGAGCATCGTCAAAGTTCCCCTTGATTGGTACAACCCTAGCCCCATAGATTATTGCTTGAGCAAGCTTTCCTAACGCTATCTTCCCACTTGGGATTAGGACATATGCTTTTATTCCTGCTTTTGCAGCATAAGCAGCAAGTGATGCTGAAGTATTTCCCGTAGATGCACATATGACTTTATCCATTCCTAGCTCAAGAGCCTTCGAGACTCCAACCGTCATTCCGCGGTCTTTAAATGAACCTGTTGGATTCGCACCCTCGTTTTTTGCATAGAGCTCTTTTACTCCAAGATCACTTTCAAGATTTAATAACCTATATAGGGGAGTTCCACCTTCTTCCAGACTAACTCTCTTCTTTACGGGTAGCCAGCTTTCATATTTCCACAGCTTTATCTCCTTACCGTTAAAAATGGAAGTATCAACTTTATCTAGATCGATAACAACCTCTAATAGACCTCCACACTCACACCTATACCTAACTTCGTCTTCAGGATACTCTCTCCCACAGACTACACATTTCAGCACCATTTTGCACCCCTACCAACCTTTGTCACCCAGTATTCAGCCTCAATTCCAAAACTTTCAAACGCCTCCTTCATAGCCTTCCCTATTTCTTTGAGGTTCTCCCCAAGAGCAAATACTGCTGGTCCCGAGCCAGATATCATAACCCCATAGGCTCCTGCCTCCTTAGCGGCTTCCTTTACCTTAGGAAACCATGGAACTAGGCTGAGTCTGTATGGGAGGGCTAAATGGTCCTCTAGTAGCCTTCCTACTTCCTCCAGGTTTCCCTCCTTTAGTGCCAGAACTAGAGAAGAGGCGAGGGCTATGTTTTTCACGGCATCTTTGAGAGGGACTTTCTTCGGAAGTACTTTTCTAGCCTCACTTGTAGGTACTTCAACACTGGGAAGGATGACGACTACCTTGAAATCAACCTCAATGTTGTGGACTCTGAGGGGATTTAGGGACTCCACGATTGTGAAGTTTCCATAGTAAGAGGGGACAACATTATCTCCATGAGGGCTTCCAGAGGCTTTTCTTTCCCCTTCGAGAGCCGCTCTTATTATAATTTCATCATCTTCTACTCCTAAAATCCTAGCCGCAGCAACTGCTCCTGCTATTGAAGATGCCCCAGAACTTCCTAGGCCACTTTTTGGCCTAATTCCTTTCTTTAGTTTTAGGTAGATTCCTCCTTCCTCGCCCACAAGTTTAAATAAAGCTTTTGCAGCGACTAAAGCTACGTTTTCGTCATTTTCTGGAACTTTGTAGCCTTCGACCTCTATCCTGAAATCATCACTTTCCTTTGCAATTACAGTATCCCTTGGCGTTTCTATTGCCAAGCCAAAGACGTCAAACCCAGGCCCAAAGTTCGCTATCGTAGCTGGGGCGTAGACTTTCATTTTCCACCACTCTCCTGTGTATATCTTTTAAAACTTCCAAAAACTGCTCCTTGGGAATTTTTATCTTAAAGTAAAAATCTCCTTCCTCATAGACTTCATAGGGGAGAGAAAAGCTCCTTCTAGTCGATACCACGGAAATTTCGGCGTGATCCTCGATCAATTTATGAACCACTACAGGAATCCCCTGGGACTTGTGAGAAATCAAGGTTCCAAACTTCAAATCTCTAGTCTTTCCGAGGATTACGGGTATTCTTCCCTCTACTGGATCAATAGCCCTATGATGAAGGGCTTTCATACCTAGTTTTGCAGCTATTTTCGCTTCTCTGTATGAGATGTAGTGGATTAACTTTGCAGAAGGCACAAGCTTTGGATCTGCCGTGTAAATTCCCTCAACATCGCTCATAATCAAAGTGGTCTTTGCGTTTACTAGTCTTGCTATTGAAGTTGCTGAGTAATCGCTTCCTCCCCTCCCAAAAGTTGCTCTGAATCCATTTAGATTTCCATAGTATCCAGTAACAACGGGGACTATTCCCCTCCTAAGCATGCGATATAGGATGCCTGCTCCATAGACGCTCTTTTTAAAGTCTACTTCTGCATTTCCATAATCCCCCTTGGCAAAGAGTATATCCTTTGAATCAACAGCCTTAGCATTAATTCCGAGTATTTTAAGCCCCTCTGAGAATAGTTCGGCTGAAAATCTCTCTCCAAAGGATGCTATTTCATCCACAAATGCTTCTTTTGATGGAAAGCTTGATTTAGAATTAAGTGTCTTGTGAAGCTGATACATTAAGTGGTCAAGCTGAACGTCTAATTCTTGAGATAGTTCTTCATGTATTTCTTCGATTTCTAGAAGAGCAGACATATCACCATTCGCGAGCCTTAATAAACAATCTGTAACCCCTGCAAGTGCAGAAACGACAACGATTGTTCTTGTATTTTCGTTTAGATTTGCAACTAGCTCTAGTGCTTCTTCAAAGGCGTACCTTACTGAAGTTCCTCCAAACTTTACAACAACAGGTTTCTCCACCACCGATGGTCGTTCACCCAGGAAGGTTAACCTCTTCCTCACTGTAATAAATTTTTCGATTTTCTCCTTGTTCAATTGATATTTTTTCGTTAAATTCTTGAGTTTTTTGCCCATTTTCACTAGATTTGTAAACACTATATTGGATAAATGACGGTTGAAATAATTTTGTATGAAGCTCTCTCATTAAGTGAATTCCCTCTTCTTGGGAAACTTTGTAGAGTTTCCAGAAAGGCCCTTCAGCTATAATCGGATATTTTATCTCTTCAGTTACATTAACAAGTAGCAGCCCATCTTTGTATGTCATAAGCGGCATTCCTGAGCTCCTTTCGCTCATCAAAGTTCCCATTCTCCAGTTCCTAGTCCTTCCAAAGAGGACTGGAATCTTATACTCTTTAGCTAATTCTGCAGCTTTCCATTGTAAAGCCCTCATGCCATGTTTTGAGGATATTATGATCTCATCATAAGAAACGTAGGGAATTAACCTTGCCGAGGGGACTAGCTTTGGATCTGCTGTATAAATTCCCTCGACATCACTCATAATCGCCACTAATTTTGCCTTTCCAAGGACTCCAGCGGCAACTCCCGAATAGTCACTCCCCCCTCTTCCCAGGGTGAGAATGTAGCCATCTTTTCCAGCCGTAAATCCTGGGATAACTGGAATATAGCCTTCTTCAAGCACCTCAAATACTCTCTTGAATTTTTTCTTGCTACTTTTTATGTCTATGAATGCATTTCCAAAGTTACCCTCGGCCTCAAAAATATCCCAAGAGGGGACGAATTTTCCTCCAATTGAGGCTGAGAAAATTACAGCAGAAAGAACTTCGCCCAAAGACAGGATATAATCCCTTAGTGCCTCCTCTGGAAGGTCTGGAAGGTTAAAAAGCTCATCTAAGTAGGGTTTCAATATCACTGGATCTATACCATGGGATTTTGCAAAGCTAACATACTCAGAAGCTATTTTTGTTGCTATTGTCTTATCCAAGGTCTGGGAGTACAGAATCAGCTTATCTGTTATCCCTTTTATTGCAGAAACTACTACAATGACAGCATCATCTTCAAAGAGACTGAGGGCTAAATTTGTTGCTTCCTCGAAGTCATACTTAATTGAGCTTCCCCCAAATTTTAGCACGATCATCTCTCTCCCTCCTCCTATTTTCTCTCCACCCCAATTTTGTCTTCAATTTTATATATCTTTCGACATATTTTCATCAACTAATAATAACCAGCAGTAATATAACTATCCAAAGTAAGAATTTTGGGAAAGTAAAAAAACCTTAGCTTTCGAGCTTATCGTGAATTAGAGCCATAATCTTCTTGTGTAGCTCCTTGATTAATTCCCTCCTATCCTCCATGAGAACGACATCGCTAGCTCCAGCAACTTCCAAGTTGAAGGCGAAGGGGCTTGGATATTTGTGCTCTCTAATAATTACCTCTATTCTTCCCTCTTTAATCCAACCCAAGAAGAGCTCCGCGTTTCCGATGTCCATTTTATCTTCCATAATTTCTCTATAAACCTCTTTTAATAAGGGAAAATCAGGATAGTTCTTTTTCAAAAAGTTTAAAAGAGTCTGTGCATTCATTTGTTGCCTGCTTAGGCTTTTTTCTCTTCCCATATACCTCCTTAGTACTAGAAGACCCCTGTTAGCCACGTGTCTGAACCTCCTTTTAAGAAGCTCTGTGTTATCCAGAGCTTTCTTTAGAACCTCCCTTAAGTTCTCAACACGGAAGAGCTCCAGTATCTCCTCCTGAGACAACTCTTTCTCCCTGGGAACCTTTAGCATGAAGCCGTTGTCAGTAATCGCTACTCCTACATTGCATTTCTTCCTCTTACTTATTAAATATGCAAATGCCCTACTTAAGGCGTCATTGGCCCTTCTTCCTATTAGAGTGTGGAAGAAGTACTTTACCACGTTTCCCTCCCTAACGACTTCCACGAGAACTGTTTCGTCATCGGGAATTATCGAGTATTTAGCTTGTTCCCTAAAGTAGGAGAGGATGGCATTTGCAGTAGTTTCGTCTATTCCGTATTTCCTCATTAAAAACGTTTTAGCCCTCTTGTTATTTAATAACCTCTTTACTTCTTTTCTAAATCTTTGAATGTCTATAGCCAAATCGAAGCTTAAAGGTAGCATTTCAGAGAACCAGGAGGGGATAGTAGGCTTTGCCCCCTCTCTTGGAATAACGTAAATCCTATTCCCCTTACTCTTGACGAACTCATAAGTTCTTCCTGCAAGGACGAAGATATCACCAGGCATTAGGTGCTCCGCAAACTCTTCTTCAACTGTTCCGATATATTTCATATCCATGGTAAAGACGTCAATTTTTGCCTCATCTGGGATCGTTCCAACGTTCATATAATAGATCGCTCTCGTCATCTTACCTCGTCTTCCAAACTTTCCATCTTCGAGCCATATTTTTGCGTACACCTTTTTTTCCTCTAACCCAGCATATTCTCCAGCCAAATATCTAAGAACGTTCATGAAATCTTCAAATGGAAGGTCTCTAAATGGATATGCTCTCCTAACTACTCTGTAAGCTTCTTCTACTTCCCATACTCTTTCTAGGGCCATTCCCAGGACGTGCTGGACTAAAACGTCCAGTGGATTCTTTGGGATTTTAATTCTATCTAGCCTTCTATTTCTAGCATTGTGAGCAAGAACAGTAACTTCCACTAGGTCATCCCTATCTAGAGCAAGAATTACGCCTTCGCTGACTTCATGCAGTCTGTGCCCTGCCCTTCCAATCCTCTGAAGGGCCCTGTTAACGCTCTTCGGAGAGCCAATTAAAATAACGAGGTCTATGGATCCAATATCAATCCCCAGTTCCAGAGAAGTGGAGCTCACAATTATCTTCAATTCCCCTCGTTTTAGTCTTTCTTCAACGTTTAACCTAACTTCCCTGGAAAGAGAAGAGTGATGAGCCTCTATTTTGTCTGCCCATTCAGGAAACATCTTCTTTAGGTGATATACAACCCTTTCAGTTCCGCTCCTTGTGTTCGTAAAGATTAAAGTTGTCTTTCTGTTTTTAACAAGCTCGCCTATTCTCCTATATAGGGCCTCACTTAGAACATTTGCGGGAGTATAAACTAAATCTTCCACAACGCTTTCCACGCTAATTTTTATCTTCTTAGCAAAGCTTACATCAACTATCAACCCTGGTCGGGGCTCCCCGTTATCGTCAAATCCAAATACAAATTTAGCTACCTCTTCTAAGGGATGAATAGTTGCACTAAGCCCTATCCTAACGAATTCCCTTCCAGTAAGCTCTCTTAATCTTTCGAGGGTTAAAGCTAGATGAGAACCTCGCTTGTTCTCAGCTAGGGCATGGACTTCATCAACGATTACCCACTTCACGTCTCTCAGTTTTTCCCTAAATTTGGGGGCGTTAAGGGCAATTGCAAGGCTTTCCGGAGTTGTTATCAGGATGTGTGGAGGTTTTTTTAGCATTTTACTCTTTTCGTAACTTGTAGTATCGCTTGTCCTTACGCTAACCCTTATTTCTGGGATTTCAACTCCCAACTTTCTCGCAAGTTCGTAGATTTCCTGAAGAGGTTCTTGTAAGTTTCTCCTTATGTCGTTGTTTAAAGCCCTAAGGGGAGAGACGTAAACACAATATATTTTATCTTCAAGTTTTCCCTGCCTTCCCAGGGAAATAAGTTCACTAATTATAGAAAGAAAAGCTGATAAAGTCTTCCCGGAGCCTGTGGGGGATGAAATCAATACGTTCTCTCCTTTATGGATTTCAATAACTGCATAGCGCTGAGGAGGGGTGAAAGTTCTAAACTTTCTTCTAAACCATTCTCCAACTATTGGGTCAAGGATTTTGAATATTTCTTCATCTGAATATTCCCTCTTCGCCCACCTTATCCTCTCCATCTCACAATTCAAAACCAAACTTACTTCTTAAATCATTCTGTTCCATTCAAGCCTATCTCCTACCTCCACGCTTAAAGCCTCTATAATTCCCCTAGGCCCCTCTACTATGTATTTAGCTGGCCTTTTTGGGACGTAAAATCTCCATGGCTTTAAAACTGTTAAATCAACCACTTCCTTGTTAGAATTTAGGAAGATTACGTCAATTGCTTCTCTCATAAAAAGACCATGTACTGAGGCATTTATTCTTGTCTCTAGGGGAAGTACAAAAATTAACACATACCTGGGTTTTCTAAACATCAAGCCCAAAAACCTCTTGATAAAATTGTCGGCAAATCTCACCTCTATCCTTATCTCTTTCCCTTTTGTTACGTTTAACATATCATTCACCCAACAAGGGCATTCTTGAAACCGTACTTCTTTACAAGTTTTTCTGCTTTTTCCATTTCCTCTATTGTCAATACTCGTGAAATCTCTTTGTAGTTTTTGGCTTTGTACTCAGGCCTGTATTGGAACATGACATTAACTCGAACATCCCTCCCCAAGTTTTCCGCTATCCACTTGAGTACTGGCTCGGTGCAACACTCTAGATGATTTGGCATTACCAAATGCCTAATGAGGAATTCGGCCCTGAAGTGTTTCTTCGCTAGCAAAAAGTTTCTCGTAACAATCTCCCAATAGTTGGGAATCTTGGAATATCTGCGAGCGCAGTTATTATTTCCATACTTAAAGTCTCCCAGATAAACGTCAACTATACCGTCTAGGAGCTTCATTGCCTCCTCGCTCATGTACATATTGGAATTCCACACAACTGGAATTGGAACATTAACGTATCTTAACGTCTCTAGTATATAGGGTAGATTAGGTGTGGGTTCGCCTCCAACGAAGTTAACGTTTCTCGCACCAAACCTGTATGCCCTTTCAATTTTTAGTGCTAAATATTCTGGCAAAAGTTCAACTCCAACTCTGAACTGACTGATGTCCCAGTTTTGACAGAAAACACATCTAAAATTGCAACCTGAGAAGAATATCGTATAGGAAGGAACAAGCTCTGGCTCTTCACCATAGTGAAGAAAATCACTTGCTATTAGACTTTCCTTAACTCTACAATACCCTACCTGCTCCTTCCTGTTTACACCACACCTAATTTCACAAAGATGGCATTTCTCAATTATTTTTGATGCTATAACGCTCTTTAAGTCAAGCAAATTTTTCTCGGGGTTTTCTGATAGATTATTCTCTCTCAACTTTTCCATTCCTTCATCGTGAATAGCCCAAAGTTCCTCTAGAGGAGAGGAAGGATCAAAATTAACAGCGATTTTCCTTGCTAAGAGGAAGTTAGGCAACTCCTCTCCTTCGAGGATTGAGAAGTACTTTGGTAAGGCCTCCCTCGCTCCCATCAATTAAGTTTATGAAGTAAGGCCGTTAAAAAATTATGGCAGATGATGAGCTACTCCCGGCTGAAAGATGATGAACCACCTACCGGCTGAGGTTATGGAAAATGGAGCGAAGAAAGCTTGTCTTAATAAGTCTAGATGGAAATGGAGTGTACAACTTTAAATATATGCCATTTTTAAGCGAGTTAGCAGAAAATGGAGAATATTTTATCGTGGATTCTATATTTCCAACTCTCACAGATCTTGTTCATACCACTGTAATGACGGGGGTAGAGCCAAGGATCCATTGGGTTGTAGAGAATGGATATTATGATAGGATAACAGGAGTTAAAGTGAAGTTTTACGACTTTAAAGTTGCTTTCAACCCCCATGAGGTGATAAAGGCCCCTCTAATTCAAGATATTTTGAGGCAAAGGGGTGTCAGAATAGCGAGTGTCTCGGGCTACACCATGCCTCCTTTCAGCAATGTTGATGTGAGAATATACCCCCCATTCTTCTCTTCCGACGAGCTTTATAGAAAGCATGGGAGAGATTGGAAAAAGGATTTGTGGGTGTTGAATTCGGCAATTTATCTTTACGAGGAGTGCAAACCAGATCTTCTCCTTGTTCATTTCGCGTCAATAGACGGGATGCAACATGATTATGGGCCCGAAAGTAAAGATGCTTTAAAGGCTATAGAGACTGTAGATTCTGCGGTGAGGAGCTTATGGGAAAGATTAAAGGATGAATACGCTTTCATAATATTTGCGGATCACGGGCAAGAAGAAGTCCACACCTGGGTAAACCTAAGGGAATATTTGAAAAGGCATGGGATAGAAGTGCTTAGAGTATCTTCTGGTGGAGGCGTTCACATCTATCTAAAGAATCCAGAAGAGAAAGAGGAGGCTTATCAGCTCTTAAGGAGAGCTCCAGGAGTGAATGAGATTTTCTTTAGAGAGGATCTTCCTTACCTTAATGTTCCGGTGAGTGGCGACTTAATAGTCTCTGCCAAGAAGGGTTACTGGTTCTGCCACCATAGGGAGTGTCAGAAGGTAAAGGGAAAAAGCTATTGGGTGAAAGGAATGCATGGTTCTAGAAATTCCCAGGTCATGAAGGTTCCTCTTATTATTTGGGGGTTAGATGTAAAAAAAGAAGAGGCAACTTTATATGACATAGCTCCTACAATCTTGGATTTCTTTGGTGTAGGAAAGAAAGGAGAAATGAAGGGGTCATCCCTTCTTAAATCCTAGGTAGAAGCCTGCAACAAATGCTGCTCCTCCTGGGAGAATTCCTAATGCTTTCTCTCCCAAGCTCAAGGTTGTTTGGGCAGCTTCTTTTGTGAGGTTAAAGAGGGCCTCTGTGTTTATTGTTATAACACCCTTTTGTTGAAGCCAGAATAAGCTAAGCACGTAAGCTCCTATTAGAGCCATCACTATCTTCATGAATTTCTTCAATGCATATCCCACTATGAATCCCACTACAGCACCAACGCCTACATCCCCTGTTATGCCAAACATGTTGAACTCCATACTTTATCCCCTAGATAGGATTAGTTATTAGGGTATATCACTTTTTCTCCTCTACACCTCTTCTTGTTTTAACGGCTCTTCCTGAGCTGAACAAAACCATTTCTCTGCCCGAAAGTAGAGCTTGCCCCGTTGCAAGTAACTCATCGTTTTCATTAACAATCAGAACCTCGTCATATGGCCTGATTTTAGGATCTGCAAATTCTACGAACTTGGCGAAGACGTCTTTTCCTTTCCTGGCAAATGGTTCAGCTTCCTTATTAACCACAACTCTCATCACTGGATATGGGAGAAGTTCGTGGAGCCTTTTAGCACCTTCAATTCCCAGGGTTAGCAATCCGTCTTCAGCTCTTACAGTGGCGAGCCTTTTTCCATTTTTCTTTACCTGCCTAGGCATTCCCGTCTTTGCTATCTCAACTTCAGCGTCTCTAAATGCTTCTCCTGCTCCTTCACCAAACTGGTACTCGGCTATTGCCATTATGTAGAGGATTGCGTTCTCTCTTGTTGGTTTTTCTATTTGAAAGTCTTCCTCACTCTCGCTTTGAGCAAAGGGATATGTTAGGCTAAGATATTTGGGAATCTCCCCAAATATTGGATGGGGAATGCTTTCGGGGAACTTTGCCTTTACCTTTTCTGCTCTTTCTTTTGCCCTTCTTGCAATTGGCCATTTTAGGCTTTCCTCACTTATTTTAAAGAATGCGGACTTCTTAGTTATTGGTTCGTATTCCTCCAAATAATGATAATACTCCAGAAGCCTTTTGTAAGCGGCATATAGCTTTGGATGAGCTCTTGCCCTCTCATCAACGAGCCTCCAAAGCTCACCCTCCTTTATTGCCTGTTTTACTCTATTAATTTCCTCTCTAATAACCCACAGATTGTGGAGAGCAAGTAATTTTTCCCTTTCTTCTTTTGGCATTTCTCTTAGTTCTTGCGGAGTGTATTTAGAACAAACGGGACAGGAGCAGGAAAAATATTCGAGCTCTTCTAATCTCTTAGTCCCCTGGGGAGTTAAGTATCTATCATCTTTTGCATAAAGTGCATAACTTGCGGAGTCAAACAGGTCAACTCCCATAGCAACTGCTAAAGCAAAAACCATTGGATGGCCAGCTCCGAAAAGGTGAACAGGCCTATCTGGCCTAAGGCCCATTTTAGATGCGATAACGATGTCCACAACGTCCTTAAATCTATAACTCTCTAGCAATGGAACAACAGCTCCAATTGGATGAATTTCAAAGTTCATTTCGCTTAGCTTTCTTGCGGCAAGTTTCCTTAAGTCCAGGTATGTTGAACCTTGAACTGTGGCATTCATTGGAATTTGCTTTATACTTTCAGCTTCTTTTGCCCTTTCTAGGGTGATCTTCAAATCCTGCTCGGCCTTTTCCCTGGGAGCATCTGGGGGTGTAGGGATGTCGAGAAAAGTCCCTATGTCAACCCCAATTTTGTGCTGAAACTCGACTATTTCCCTGTTCGTAACTTCGACTTTTCCATACCTCATAAGTTGGAATGAGCCTGAGTCAACCTCTATTATGCCATCGTAGTCTAAAAGCCTATGTATGCCTTTTTCTAAAGCCTTTTCCCTCAGTTTTTTGTCTTTATAGATTATATAGGAGTTTGTTATTATTATATCAAATCCCATTCTCTTTAGTTCCTTTGGTTCAACTATAAGCTGCTTAGGGTTAACAACTGGCATTATAGCTGGAGTCTCTATCTTCTTTCCATTGACCTCCAATTTTCCAATCCTTCCAGCAGCATCCCTGTCCTTTATTTCAAATCTTAGCATACTATCACCTCGGCTCATTCGGGCTGGACTTCATCATCGATCAGATTTTCCGGAGTCAAATCATCGCCTCCCTATTGCGGATGTAATCTAATAGAGGCCTTATTCTCTCCCATACTTCGTCAATATTTCCATGTCCGTTTATTTTTACGTAGATCCTCTGCTTCTGATAAAACTTGATTATGGGCTCCATATTTTTCATATAAATCCTATATCGTTTTTCAACAACTTCCGGTCTATCATCTTCTCTCTGAACTAGCTCCGCCCCACATACATCACATCTCCCAGGTATCTTGGGAGGATTGAATTCGACATGATAAACCGCTCCGCACTTGGGACATATCCTTCTTCCAGATACTCTTCTAATACTCTCCTCTAGGGAGACGTATATGTCTATGGCCACATCTATTTTTATCCCATGGTCATAGAGATAATTTTCTAGTGCTATCACCTGCTCGGGAGTTCTAGGATAGCCATCCATTATAAAATCCTTTCTAACCCTCCTGAGCTTTGAGATTATTAAAGTGTTCACTATGGTGTCAGGAATTAGATCTCCTCTGGCAAGATAAGCCTGCATTTCTCGTCCGAGAGGTGTTCCTTCTGCAATTTCTTTTCTTATTAAGTCTCCAGAGGAAATGTAAGTTAATCCATATCTTTCTACAATTCTTCTTGCCTGGGTTGATTTTCCGCTCCCTGGGGGACCAAATATTAGAATGTTCACCTTGGGATCACCAGTTAGTGATTTATACTACAACCTACAAAAATTAATTGGTGAATGCCATGCCCAAGCTAATGACTGGATTCGTTAGGGCTAGTGGATATGCAAACAAAGTTAGAAGGGTACTATTCGCCATAACTAGAGGGAAAGTCTTCCCTGAAGAAGTTGTTAAGGCAGCTGGTGAGTTGAACAAAATTATCTTTGAGAAGCTTCAAGAAATGGGAGTCAAGAAAGAGGATGTTGTGAGAATATCTGTAGATTTTAACATAGAAGATGGGAAAATTGTGTGGAACTTAGATAGCTTAGAAATAGAAACCTACAAGAAGGAGGAAGAAGAAAAGCTAGCTCTTGCAATGGAAGAAGTTGAACACATGGAAAAGATGTTTGAGGAAACTGTGAAGGAATTAGAAGCTCTCTCGGATAAGCTGAGGGAGATAAGTAAAGAGATCAGCGAGCTTGTTGAAAGAATGAAACAGGAATACACTGGACTTAAATTAAGAAGTGAATGATGTTACTTCTCTTCCTTTTCTTCTTCTGAACTTTTAGAATCTGACACTTTCCTTATTACAAACAGACACTTTTCATGTCCTTGGGACTCGCAGGAAATTTCATCACCTTTCCACTCTCCTCCAAGTAACTTCTCGACTATCCCAGCAATTGAACCTGCATAGTTAACATGAGCTGGGTAGGGAAAGTTTTTAAGCCTAGGGAACAGATTCTTACCTTCAATAACTATTATATCATCCTCAAAGCTGACAAAATTGAGTATACCTCCTCCAGTTATTTTTGTTGTCGTGAACATGTCCTCCAAAATTTGCCTTGCTTTTTCTTTTGAGGATTTGGGGAGTTTAAGCTCTTTACTCTCAAACTTTCCCCATTTATAAAGGAACTCCTTTCCCTTTTCTGGTCCTAAGTACATATACACAAATTTGATTAGGCTTGCCTCTGAGAATTCATCTATTATTTGAACTCTAAGATTACCTAGCATTAAAGAGCCGTCTTCCTTTAGTGTAATTGAGTCTCTCATTTGATACACATTGTTGAAAGCACTTTCAACATCAACTATTCCTTTCTTTGACTTGACGTAATTAATTCCCTCAATAGGTGTTGTTAATGGAGAATAAGACCTCTTTACCCTTATTATTCCATTCATAACCTCAACCACGTACTCAAATGGAATTAATATCATTGTTAAATCTTGAATGGGCAGAACATCTTTGTTTATTCCACCGATTACCGAAGCTCCTCTGCTCTTAAGTGAATTAACAAGCCTTATGGTTACCCTTATGTACCCTCTTGGGTCAGGCTGAAGGGGATATAAGGTAGTAATGTCGTCAAGAACTACAAAGTCGTACTTTTCTTTGCTCACGGCATCTCTAATAATAGCTGAGGTTATACTTAAGTCGAGAGGATTGGGAAGTATATCTGGCTTAGATACTTGGGTTTGAGAATAAACATTGGTGAAACCATCAAGAATCCTTAGTTGTTTTCTTTCCATATATTGGGCATAGTCAATTCCGTAATCCTTTAACCATTCGAGAAGGGAGTTTGGATCTTCCCTAAACTCAACTAGGAGAACTTTCTTTCCTTGAGAGAGAATTGAGTTTACTATTTGATGCATTAGCAAAACATAATCGTTATCAATACTTCCAACTAACGCAATGTTACAATTTTCTTTTATCCCCCCACCAAGAATTCTATCTAATGCCTGTATACTCGTTACGATTGACATAGCAGTTTGAATGATAGGTCAGATTATTTAAAAAGTTTACTAAAATTGTCAATATGATAAGTAAGAAGGAATACCTCCGCAAAAGCTATTCGGATTCTATTCTCTCTTTTAACTTTAAAAGTAGAGCTTTGTGCTGATTCTCATTCTGAATTATAGAGCTTGTCAGATCCTTAATTACTGGATGAAATGCTTTTTCGTGAAGCTTGGTATACTTGTCTATCATTTCCTCTTCAATGCTCGTGACCTTTTCTAAGTTTCCTTTAATTTCTTCTCTCTTCTCCTCTGGGATTATTGAAGGTTCAGGCAATGACTTGATGATCTCTGCCAGGATATCCTCCGTTGGTATTCTCCTACCTAACTTTCCAAGATCTAGAGGTAGTAACAACGCTGGAACTCCAGGAATTAGAGCTAGTCCTTGATCAAGCTCTAGGAGGGATTCTCTTATGGGTTCTAGTTCTGGGTAATAAGGCTCAATGTTGTCTCTTATCAATTTAACTGATTTTTCGTAGGCCCTTTCTATGGCCTCCATAAGTTCCCTGTGGAAGATTTTATCTACAGCTAACCTTAAAGTTATTCTTTTGAGGTCAGCATCTTCTGGATCTCTAAGATTCTTGATTAACTCTAGATAACTTTTAAATGCTTCTTCTTCCATATTTTTTAGCTCTTTAATTATTTCAATGAGCTTCATTTTTCATCACCAAATTTTAATAACTTTTAGTGCTTAAAAATTTTAGGTAAATGCATATAAAGAGAATTAAGAGATGCGAGATAAGGAAGGTGAGCGAGATGAAGGTCTTAGTTCCAGACACTAGCGTGATAGTAGATGGGAGATTGACCCAATACTTGGAGAGATTGAAAGAAAAGGTAAAGGTAGTGGTTCCTGAGGCTGTAGTAGCTGAAATAGAGCATCAAGCTAATGCGGGAAAGGCAATAGGGCATACAGGACTAGAAGAGTTGAAGAAACTTAGAGAGATAGCTAATGAAGGAAAAATACTTCTGGAATTCTACGGAGAGAGACCAGATTTGTGGCAAATAAGAAGGGCGAAGTCTGGAGAAATTGATAACATGGTAAGGGAGGTTGCCAGAGAACTTAACGGAGTTCTAGTAACTGGTGATCAAATTCAGAGAGACATCGCCATAGCAAAGGGTATTGATGTAATCTACCTCGAAGCTAAAAGAGAGCCAAGAATGAGACTCGAAGATTTCTTTGACGAGGAAACCATGAGCGTTCACTTAAAAGCAGGAATAAAACCCCTGGCAAAGAAGGGAAGACCAGGGAATTGGAAATTAGTGCCAATAAGAGACGAGCCTCTCAGTGAGGACGAACTGGAGGAAATAGCTGATGATATTGTAGAGAGAGCTAGAAGAGATCCCGAAAGTTTCATTGAGCTTGATGAACCTGGTGCTACGGTAGTCCAACTAAGGAACTATAGAATTGTAATAGCGAGGCCTCCCTTCTCTGATAGAATAGAGATAACTGCCGTGAGACCAATTAAGAAGCTTAGTATAGAGGATTACCAGCTAAGTGAAAAGCTCTTGGAGAGGCTTAGGGAAAGAGCTGAGGGAATACTAGTAGCAGGACCTCCTGGAGCTGGAAAAACAACATTTGTTCAAGCATTGGCAGAGTGGTATGCATCCATGGGTAAGATAGTTAAGACTATGGAAAAGCCCAGGGATTTGAATGTCTCTGAAGAAATTACTCAGTACACAGCTCTGGGAGGAAGTATGGAGAAGACTGGAGACGTTCTTCTCTTAGTAAGGCCTGATTATACAATTTTTGATGAAATGAGGAAGACCAGCGATTTCCTTATTTACGCCGATCTAAGACTTGCCGGGGTAGGGATGGTAGGAGTAGTGCATGCTACCAAGCCTATAGATGCTATTCAAAGATTCATCGGAAGAGTAGAGCTTGGAATGATACCTCAAATAGTGGATACTGTGATCTTTATCAAAGATGGAAGAGTTGCCAAGGTTCTAACACTCGAATACAAAGTCAAAGTCCCCACTGGAATGAAAGAAGAGGACTTAGCAAGGCCTGTAATTGAGGTTAGGGACTTCGAAACGGGCCAACTAGAATACGAGATTTATACGTTCGGAGAAGAAGTAAGCGTCGTCCCAATAAAGAAAGAAGAAAAGGCTCCAGCGCTAAAGTTGGCTGAGAAAAAGCTCAAACAGGAAATCCAGAGGTTTTTACCAGATGTATACACTGAAGTAGAAGTCGTAAGCCCTCACAAGGCAGTTATATACGCTGACGAATTCGATATACCTTTGATTATTGGGAAGAAAGGAAAAAGGATACAAGAGCTTGAAAATAGGCTCGGAATTAGCATTGATGTAAAGAGTTTTTCAGAGAAAGCTCCAGAGAAGCCTGGGGAAAAAATCCCAGTAGAAGTTGAGGAGAAAAAGAAGAGTATAGTACTAAGAGTGTCCCCAGACTATGCCAGAAGACCTTTAAGGTTTTATGCAGATAATGAATATATATTCACAGCTACTCCAAGCAAGAAAGGGGTAGTCAAAGTCGGAAAGAATTCTCCTGTTGGCAAGCTCCTTAAGAGGTATCTTGACGAAGGTCATCAGATTTGGGCTTCCTACTGAGGAATGCCCACACTATTTCTTCAATTTTTTCTGAAGGATCTTTGTCAAAGAAGAATAAATTCCCAGGAACAGAGAGGTCGGAAGAACCGAAGCCTTTAACTACTTTTCCCACCATATTGAGGGATTTAGATAGCTCTTCTTCTATTCTTACTGGAGAGGGTACGAGATAAGCCTTTAGTGGAGTTGCGATCAAAGTTAGATAATCTATATGCCAGTGCAACTTTTTATCCTTTCTAAGATGACGAAGAACTCTACCTTCCAGAGAATTCATTCCAGAACCGACATAAGCGTAATATCCTTTCTTAAGCCTAAATACTTTCCCTTTAGTTTTTATAATAGAGTTTCTTGGAAGATAAAGAAGTAAAATATAGGCTCCTCTCAAATGGAAACCCCTCTTCTAAGATCTTCAAGTTTTTTCCTCGCTTCTTCTATGCTTCCAGCGCTTTCAATTGCAGTTCCTGTAACTATAATATCTGCTCCAGCCTTGACCAATTTTCTTACTTGTTCTCCACTCCTTATCCCTCCTCCGACTATTAGAGGAACATCTATTGCTTTTTTCACGGTTGCTACCATCGTCTCTGGAACGGGTTGCGGAGCTCCGCTTCCTGCCTCAAGATATACAAGTCTCATTCCTAGATACTGTCCAGCTAAAGCATAGGCAGCTGCTATTTTTGGCTTATGTCGTGGAATTGGTTTTGCATCTCCAACCCAACCTGCAGTCTCTCCCGGTTCAACTATTATATAGGCCATTGGAATCGGCTCTAGGTTATACTTCTTGACTCTAAATGCCCCCAGGGCTTGAGCACCTGTTATGAAAAAGGGATTTCTGGAGTTTAGCAAGCTCATGAAGAATATTGCATCTGCATATTTACTAATTCCGCCGTGAGATCCTGGGAAGAGAATGACAGGAAGAGAATAATTCTCCTTTATAGCTTTAACAACCTCATCTAGCGTTTCTCCTTCCGCTCCTGTAGATCCTCCAACCATTATTGCATCAATTTCAAGCTCCTCGCATACTCTGGCGAGTTTCCCAGCAACCTCGGGTGAAGTGTCATCTGGATCTATTAGAACGAAGTGCAGTCTCTTCTTCTCAAGCTTTTCATGAATATATCTTTCTACTTTCCCGATTTTCATAACCATCCCTATTCTCCTCATTAGCAATGTTTTTAAATAATATCCTAAGTTTCTCATTAGGTGAGCCCCTATGAAATTTAAGGGCAGTACTTTTGGAAGGCTGGTTCGCATAGAGTTTGATATTCTTCGCCTTGGCGAGCTTAAAATTGATGACTTATCTGAATTTGACACCAGCGAGATTAAACTCGAAATTAAAGCCACTAGCTCAGGTATAAAATTAGTTGGTGTGTGGGAGGGAGATATAGAGAAGGTTGGTGAAGCTATAAAGAAGGCTCTGGAAGAGAGCATAAAACTTAGAGAGAGAATACTCAGGAAAATGAAGAGTAAGGTAGAAAGAATTAGGAAAGCGTTACTTGAAATGGGGTTTAGAGAGGAGCAATTTGGTTATGGTGAGGCTGTAAAGTTTGTAAAGAAAGTGGGGGATTTCGAAATAGCGATAATAGTCTCATCAAGAGAAGACATAGTAAGAGTAGAGGTATATGGTGAAGGAAACAGAAAAATCATAGCTCCCGAACTTGAAGCTTTCTTTGAGAGCGTAGATATTGAAGAAATTGAGGTATACGATATTGAGGAAGAAGGGAGAGAGGAGAAAGTTGTCATCAACTTAGAACTACCAAAATCTGATGAAAAACCGGAAAAAAGAATTACTGAAGCAGTCAAAATATTGGAGAACATTTTAATGGCTTAATATTTTAGCGTTCTTAATTCTTAATTTTCTTAATTCTCTTAGGATCTTGTCATCTAGAACTTCCAAAATTATCTCATTGTATCCAAAAGCATCTGGAGGGAGCAACTTTGCCTTCGCAACCTTATCTTTAATTAGTTTGCTTAACTTTTTGATAATTTCTCCTTTTTTGTCATAGGGGACTCTAATGTCTACAACAATGTTTTTCATAAATTTCACCCATAGTTTAGTTAGAAAAAGGGATATAAAACCGTTTCCATTCGCCAGAGTAATAAGAAAAATTTAAGGAAAAAACCGGGAGGAATAGTCACTCTCTATACTTGTCAAGGATATCTAAGATTTGCTTCATCTCTTCCTGTGTTGGTTGATATTCTTCCTTGGCAAATATAACTCTTAGATCCATACTGTCTTCTGGCATGATGTCAACTATTTTGCAGGCAATTCTGTCACTCATCCATTCAAAGGCATTCATAAGCTCCTCTACTGCCTCTTTGGCCTTATCTGCTGGAAGCTTTGCAAATCTTTCAGCATGTTCTAAAGCTAACCTCGCTTCATAGTATAGAGGTTCCTCTATTCCAGCTTTTACTTCTTCTTCGCGCCTTTTTAGTAATAATTCCTTTGCTTCAGCTATCGTTATGTACTTTTCCCCGAGTTTGCCTCTCCCTATCATAGCCCGTCACTTCTGTGGTCTGAGATGTACTGGATGAATGAAGAGCGTCTTTACCTTGCTCCCGTCTTTAATTTCCACGATGTAGGCTTCTCCCCTCTTCCCCACCACTGTCCCAGTTCTTCCGTGAAATCTTGGATCTGGCATTCCTTTGTGATAACTGGGCTCTATAACAATATGAACTCTCTGTCCTACTTCAAACTCTTGGAGAAATCTAGTTAGAGGTGGAAGCCCTCTCCTTCTAGGATGTTTACTAAGCTTCTTCCTAGTTTTTCTCCTAAAGCTGTGAGCCTTTTGAACCATATTTACCACCCTCCTATTAACAAATTTTAGGAAATTAGATTAGACAAAACCATATCTTAGAGACGGTGCTTACCCCCTTACCCTTCACCCATGTTGAAAGGTCAGGTATTTATAAAGATTTATCCCAAAGCAAAGTCGAGTATAATATCTCCCATCTAAATTTTTAAAGTTAAGCATAACTTATTCTGAGGGTTCACTATGAAGGAAGAACTAATAAGGATGATACTTGAAGAAGAATGCATAAAGTTTGGCCACTTTATTTTAACTTCAGGGAAGGAGAGCTCCTATTACATAGATATAAAGAAGCTCATAACGAATCCCAAAGCCCTTCGATTAATAGCAAGACTAATCAAAGAGAAGGCAGAAGAAGAAGGAATTCAGTTTGATAAAGTAGCAGGTCCAGAGCTTGGAGCCGTTCCAATTGCAACAGCCTTAGCGTTGGAGACAGATAAGCCCTTGCTAATTGTAAGAAAGAAAAAGAAAGAACATGGAACTGGAAGGCAGATAGAAGGAGAAGTAAAAGAAGGGGATAGGGTTCTTCTAGTTGAAGATGTAACTACAACTGGAGGAAGCGTATTAAGAGCTGCAAAAATACTGAAAGAAGCTGGGGCAGAGATAACTGGGATATTCGTTGTGGTAGATAGAGAAGAAGGTGCCAAAGAGGCCATAGAAAAAGAAGGATTCAAGCTTTATCCTCTAGTTTTGGTTCATGAATTATTTGAAGCTGCTGGAGTCTCTTCTGAGTGACTTTTCTCTTTCTTTTTGCTTTGCTACTTTCTTAATATTGTTCTCTAATTTGTATCTTATTAGGCAAACCGAAAAGTTTATATATTCGAACTATATTAGTTCTTATTGAAAACAAAACTTAGGAGGAATGCAAAATGATAGTGATAGGAGAAAAGTTTCCAGAAGTTGAGGTAAAAACTACACATGGAGTGATAAAGCTTCCAGACCACTTCACAAAGCAAGGGAAATGGTTTATGTTATTCAGCCACCCAGCAGACTTTACTCCAGTGTGTACAACCGAGTTTTATGGGCTTCAAATTAGGCTTGAAAAGTTTAGAGAACTAGGGGTCGAGCCAATAGGCCTAAGTGTAGATCAGGTATTTAGCCACCTCAAGTGGATGGAGTGGATTAAGGAGAAGCTTGGAGTTGAAATCGAGTTCCCAGTTATAGCTGATGATAGGGGAGATTTAGCAGAAAAACTAGGAATGATTCCAAGTGGTTCAACAATAACAGCGAGAGCTGTGTTCATAGTTGATGACAAGGGAATAATAAGGGCTATAGTTTACTACCCGGCTGAAGTAGGAAGAGATTGGGATGAGATTCTCAGATTAGTCAAGGCCCTCAAGATAAGCACTGAGAAGGGAGTTGCTCTTCCGCACAAGTGGCCAAACAACGAGCTCATTGGAGACAAGGTCATTGTTCCACCTGCAAGCAGTGTTGAGCAGATAAAAGAGCGTGAAGAAGCCAAGGCAAAGGGAGAAATTGAATGCTATGACTGGTGGTTCTGCTACAAGAAGCTTGAGTGATCTCTCTTTTATTATCTTTTCTGAAGTAATATTTTTAACTTGGCATCTTACATTCTTTCGAGATGACAATGAGGGTATGCTATAGATGTGGAATATCGGAAGAAGAAGGCGGACCCTTGATTAATGGGTTGTGTCAAGTCTGCTTCAGGAAGGAGAACCCAGTTTTGCTTCTTCCCTCTGAAATTAATACTGAATTATGTCAAAACTGTGGAAGTTATAAAAAGAGGGGAGTATGGATAGATCCGCAAAATTACGAGCTAGAAAGCTTGATATTTGAAGTGGCTGAAAATGCCTTGCTTGAAGCATTGGAGGAATCTTTAGATAAAGTTAAGGAATTTGAAGTTGTTCCTTGGGAAGAACTTGAAAATATAAACAATATTCCAGTGGGAAAGGCATTTGTGGGTTTTATTCCTGTTGACTATCATATCCAGTACTTTCCCGCAGTAATAGTTTATAGGGTAAGGGTAAAGGCAAGGTTGCATGAACTACAACTTGAACCTCATGATGAAATAAAGGAGACAACTGTATATGTTAGGCAAACTGTTTGTCCCAGGTGCCAAAGATTTTTAGCGGGCTATTATGAGGCTATTCTTCAAGTGAGAGTTGAGGACAGGGAATTCACTAAAGAGGAGAGAGAAGCAGTAACAAAATTAGTTCAGGAAAAGGTTGATGAGATAATGAAAAAGGACAGAATGGGGTTTATCCAAGATACCATAGAGAAAGAGGAGGGAATTGACTTCTACATGGGCTCCACAAGTGCCGCTAGAAAGCTTGCAAATGTAATAAGGGAGCACTTCGGAGGAGAGATAAGTGAAGCGTACGAGTTAGTCGGGCTAGATAGAATGACAAGCAAAGAGGTATACAGGACCAGCGTTACAGTAAGGCTTCCAAAGTTCAGGAGGGGAGATATAGTAGAGGATAGACACGGTAGAATATACAAGGTAGAAAACGTTAGTGGAAAAGGAATGAGGCTCAAGAACTTAGAAACCTGGGAAAGCCAGCATTATGACTGGAAAACAATAAAGAGGGAAAAAATTGATAAGGCGGAGCATGAAGAGAAAAAGGCTCTCTTAATAAGTCAAACCCCTAGAGAAGCTCAGTTCATGGATATGTCAACATATGAAACCTTTGAAGTTTTAAAACCAGGGGTTAATCTAGAAGAAGGACAATTGTATAGGCTCGTTAAAGTTAAGGGGAGATTTTACATAAAGGAAAAGGAGGGTGAAGAATGAGTAAGATGATAATTATATATACAACTTTTCCTACCTGGGAAAGTGCAGAAAAAGTTACAAAGGCTCTTTTAGAAGAGAGGCTTGTTGCATGTGCTAATCTGAGAGAACATAAGGCTTTTTACTGGTGGCAAGGTAAGATCGAAGAAGATAACGAGATTGGAGTGATTTTAAAGACTAGGGAAGATCTTTGGGAGGAAGTCAAAAAGAGAATAAAAGAGCTCCATCCATACACTGTCCCAGCAATAATAAAAATTAATGTAGAGGATGTAAACGAGGAATACTTAAAATGGTTATTGGAGGAAACGAAATCTACCTAACTTTTGCTCCCAGCTTTACTTCCTTATCTGGCATTAACAGTGCAACTTTCTCACCATCATCCGCGGCTAGTAGCATTCCTTGGCTCTCAACTCCTCTTAGCTTCTTAGGTTCTAAGTTCGCCACTATAACAACATATCTGTTTAGCAACTCTTCTGGTTTATAGTACTTTTTGAGTCCTGCAACTAGAGTTCTAATCTCCCCTCCAAGATCTACCTTTACCACATAAAGCTTATCTGCATTTGGATGGTCTTGAACTTCAACGATCTTTCCTATCCTAAGATCAATCTTTGAAAACTCCTCAAAGCTTACGTATTGCATTTTTTGCTCACCCTTTTTTTCTCCCTTGTATTTCTCTTTAAATATTTTCTTAAGCATGAATCTTCCGTCCTCTTCTCCAAATTTTTCTATTGCAACTTTCTCCACATCTTCAAGTTTGTAATACTTTTCGAGCAATTCTCTTGCAGCGTCTGGATTGTTCCTTCCCATGTAGTTAAGGATAAAGTAAATTATCTGGTCATCGGATACTTTCTTGAACAATATTTCAGGCTTTCTCACTTTATGTCCAGCTGGGAGCTCTGTAAATCTCCACGTTTTAACTTCCTCTAGGTTTAGGAAATGCCATATCTTTTCGCTTGCATCGGGAAGGAAGGGTTCTAATAATATTCCCAGGGCCTTCACTATTTGTAGGGAAATGTTAATTGTAGTGCCTGTTCTTGTTTTATCCTCCTTTATTGTCTTCCATGGCTCTTTGTAATCAAAGTATCTGTTGCCAAAACCTGCTAGATTCATAACCTTCTTTAAGGCATCTTTAAATCTGTACTCCCTTATAAGCTTGCCAACTTCTTCAAACGTTTTTTCAATTTCCTCTAAGGCTTGCCTATCCAATTCATCTAGCTCTCCTCTTTCAGGAACTATTCCATCGAAGTATCTGTTAACGAAGGTTAGCGCTCTGTACACAAAGTTGCCAAGAACATTGACAAGCTCCTCATTGATCTTTGTCTTGAACTCTGCAAAGCTAAAGTCTGAATCTCTAGTTTCAGGCATTATTGAGGTCAAATAATACCTAAGATAATCTGCCGGGAAGACATCAAGGAATTCATGAATCCATATAGCCCAGTTTCTGCTTGTTGAGAACTTCTTTCCTTCTAGTGTTAAATACTCATTTGCTGGGATATCATAGGGAAGATTCCATTCTGCCTCAACTTCTTCATCCTTATACTTTCCATAGGCCATGAGAAATGCCGGCCAGAATATCGCGTGGAATGGTATGTTGTCTTTTCCAATAAAGTGGATAACCCTAGTTTGACCATCTAAATTCAACCAGTATTTCTTCCACTCATTTGGTTTTCCGATTCTCTTGAAGTATTCTATCGTAAGTGAAATATATCCAATAGGAGCTTCAAACCAAACGTACAGCACTTTATTCTTCATGTCTTCTTCATCCAAAGGAACTGGAATTCCCCAATCTAGATCTCTCGTTATAGCTCTTTCTTCCAATCCTTCTTCTATCCATCCCAGCACCATATTCTTTACATTTGGCTTCCAATCTTTCTCCTTTATCCACTCTTTAAGTTTCTCTTCAAACTCCTGCATTTTTATGTAGTAATGAGTGGATTCTCTAAAGGTTATTGGATTCTTACAGAAGGCACATCTAGGTTCTATTAGAATTTCAGGCGTAAGAGGTCTCCCACATACCTCACACTGATCTCCTCTTTGGTTTTCTGCTCCACAGTATGGACATGTCCCAATAACGAATCTATCTGGAAGAAATCTTTTGTCGTGCTCACAATATGCTTGTTTTGTTACTTTCTTCACAAGATAGCCATTTTCTAAAGCTTTCAGGAAGAATTCTTGACTTAGCCTATAGTGAACTGGAAGCTCCGTTCTTCCAAAGTAATCAAAGCTTATCTTGACCCTCTGAAATGCTGTTTTTATGTGTTCATGAAACTCATCAACAATTTCCCTGGGACTTCTCTTCTCATTTAATGCTCTAAAAGAAATTGGAGTTCCATGTTCATCAGTCCCACATATGAACACAACATCTTCTCCTTTGAGCCTTAGATATCTTACAAAAATATCAGCTGGCAAATAAGCTCCGGCTAAATGCCCCGCATGAATTGGTCCATTAGCATACGGTAAAGCGGCTGTAACCATATATCTTACCATTTTATCACCTCCTTTGTGCTCTTTCTGAAATTGACAAATTTAAATATTACGATGGGTTATTTTAAACTACATGCTTTATATTAATTTTTGCATATCCTCCGAGAGCTCAATCCAATTCTCTCTTCCAACTTTATATACCTTTATAAGCCCCATTTGTTCTAGCCTTTTAACCATTCTCCACGTCGTTGTTTTTGGGAGGTCTAACGCTTTCCTAAGCTCAGACTGGCTGGCTTTTCCTCCCATACTTAATAAAAACCTAAGCGCATTTACTTCTTCGTCATTTAAATTATACTCTTTAGCAATTTTGTTTAAGGTGTCTTCAAAGTGTTTCTTTTTCCTTTCTTTCCTATCTTTTCTTATAGTAAAGAACACAAAAACTAGCAAAAGACTGACTCCCATCAATATGTATTTTGTAAATCCCCTATTTTTAGGAGCTATAATTGACTCATAGGTGTAATATATGGTTATATTTCCAGGTCCAATGAGCACTTTGTTGTGCTCAAGTTTAATTGGTATATCAGAGACACTTACTATAACAGTATCGTTTGGAAAAACTATCGTGGCGGGCACTTCAAGTGAGACATTTAAATACCATACAGCCCCCTTTTTATGAGAAAAGTTCTCTATTGTATACACTATTCTTACAGACCTTAGGGTTGATACGTCAAGTGTGATATAACCCTCTGAATAGATATAAGGGAGGACTGTACCATTCTCAGAGAGAACTAGTATATTAGAGGCCTTATCTGACAATGTAGGAACCTTAATGTGAATTGCATAATCCTGAGGAATAATTGTTTGATCAATTGTAATACTGTTATCTTTCCATACAATTAGTGTGAAGTTCTTTGTGATATATGAAGCGCTAACAGGGGAAGATATAAGGAAAAATAGAACCATTAAGAGGAGCAACATTTTTTTCATACTGTCACACCTCCATAGTTCTGACCAGGTAGTCTAGAATTTTTGAAGCTCTTCTCACTCTTAGGTAAGCTGTTTCATACCTGCCCAAATTTACATCTTTTAAAGCGAGATTTAAGTCCGCAGATGCTATTTCTACAAGTTCTATTTTCTCGGCTTCCTTGACCAGTGATTTTATTCGATTCAGAGAAAGCATAAGTTGTATCAAGTATTCTTTTCTTTCTGTTTCGAATCTATTTTTAATGTAATCAACGTAAATTGACTCAAGCTCATTCTGAAACATTTCTACATATCCAATGTTTCCTTCCAGCTCATAAAGGGCCTCTAAATATCTTTCTGACTCTATCAATTTATCACATCTTTCGATTAATTTCTGAAGATATAGTGCTTCGTAGCTTGTATTGCTTCCAGATGCTATGAAAATTTGAGTTGCATATATTATAGTCCTATTAAACTTTTCTAGCAGGATTATAGCTCTTGTTTTGGGATCGATTTCTAGAGGTTCGCCTGAAGTTAATACATCATCTAATAATCTGTAAGCTTCACTTGTATAGTTTGTTGCTATTTCGATTTTTCCATTCTTCAGCTCTTCTTTCGCAGCGTTAATCTTTTCTTTTATCTTAAGAGTTTTCCTATTAGAGGGAAGTAAATTCAAGTAGTATTCAACTCTGCTTATTCTAGCCTCTAAAATTTCTTTGCTGTCTATTGTGCCCTCTTTGGATTCCAGAATGTGGATAGTTGTTAGACTTAATTTTGAAAGTTTTTCGAAGGCAAATACTAAATTGTCATGCTCTAACTCCGAGGTTATTTCTTCTCTCTTTATCTCAGGGGTATAATCAAACTTGGAAAGAATCTCCTTATTAGTGTCATAAAGTCTAAGGAGAGCATTAGTATCGTAACTTTCTGGAAGTGCAAATACTAAATTAACGATAAGTGTTACTAACATGAGCGGAATAACGTATCTTACCATTATCCTTCCCTTTCAATTGTTGTTTTTAGCCTTTTTAAAAATTCCCAGGTTGTTATAAATTTTTTAAAGGGAGATCCTAAGATGGTGTAAAGGGACAAAGGCTATGAAAGTAGAAAAATATGCGATTATCTTTGGAAAAAATCCTGAGCTTGGACTTTATGAGCTAAAGGCCTTCTCAAAGAGGTTTAAGTTAGGGGTAAGAATATTAGAGATCCGTTTTTATGGTCCAAACAAAAGTTTTGCTATAATCCAGGCTAAAGAAGAAATAGAAAAAAAGTTTAAGTGGTTAGGGGGAGCTTTAAAGTTAGTGAGAATTGTAGGAGAAGGCTTAGATACAATAGAGAATCTCGAATACTCAAAATTGTTTACAGTGAGCTTATATGGGAAAGAAGATTGGAAAGCGTGGAGAAAACTTGGATCTCAAGTTAAAGCAGTTTTTAAGAGGAAAGATTCTTCTAAATTCTTTAAACCTGCTAACGTTTATTCTATGCCTAGCGAATTAATTCTAAAAGGATTTCCAGAAGTCAAAGATGTGGTATTTTTGTTTGTAGATAAGGACAGAGTTCTGGTGGGGGAAACGATAAGGATTACAAATCCCTTTGAACTTAAAAAATTGGATGTAGAGAGACCCATAGTTAGACCTACTCTTTCAATTCCCCCTAGGCTAGCTAGGATAATGATAAATCTCTCAGAAGTTAGAAAGGGAAACGTTCTAGATCCGTTTTGTGGTACTGGAACTATTTTAGTTGAACTCCTCCTTCAAGGTTTAATTGCATATGGGAGTGACATAAGTCAGGAAAGAATAAATGATGCAAGAAAAAACATTGAATGGATCAGAAAGGAGTTTAGGATAAAACAGAACGCAAGTTTGAGGGTTTGTGACGTTAGAAGGCTAAAAAAGTGCTTTAGAACTAGATTTGATGCTATAATTACAGAACCGTATATGGGTCGACCACTAAAAACTAAGCCAACAAGGGAGGAGGCCATTAAAATAGCAAAACAATTGGATCGGTTATATTATCAAGCCTTTGAAAGCTTTTCTGATGTTCTTAAGAGAAATGCTAAAGTAGTTTTCGTATTTCCCGCATTTAATTTAGCTGAGGGAGGAGTTTATAGGAGAAATAGACCCTGGTTAGAGGAACTTGGGTTTAAGGTTGAGTATTCCATTTTAGATATTGATGAAAAGCATAGGATTGGAAGAGATATATACGTGATTAGATACTAGCAATGCTTTTATCCTACCTGGCTCATTGTTCCTGGGTGAAAGTGATATGGCTAGGATCACTGAGGAACAAAGAAGGAAGCTTGCTCAAGATGCGTTGGAGTATCACAGAAATAATTTCCCAGGGAATGGAAAAATTGAAGTGATACCAAAGGTTCCTCTTAGAGATTTCTATGATTTGAGCTTAGCATATACCCCAGGAGTAGCGGAGCCATGTAAAGTAATTGCAAAGAAGGGAAACTATGAAGATTACACTATAATTCCAAATACAGTTGCCGTCGTTACAGACGGATCGGCAATCTTGGGATTAGGAAACATAGGTGTTCTGGCAGGAATGCCAGTTATGGAAGGTAAATGTGTTCTCTTTAAAGCTCTAGCTGGAATAGATGCGTTTCCTATCTTAATTGACACACAGGATGTCGAGAAAATCGTGGAAACAATAAAGCTTATATCAAAGGGATTTGGCGGGATAAACCTAGAAGATATCTCCGCTCCAAGATGCTTCGAAATTGAAATGAGGTTGAAGAGAGAGCTTGATATTCCCGTATTTCACGATGATCAACATGGAACTGCTGTAGTAACTTTAGCGGGTCTAATTAACGCATTAAAGTTAGTGGGCAAAAAATTCAACGAGATAAAAGTTGCTATAAGTGGAGCTGGAGCTGCTGGAATCGCAATAGCAAAGTTGCTCCATCATGTTGGGGTTAAAGAAATATTGCTTGTTGATAGAGCTGGAATAATCTATGAAGGGAGAAAAGAAAACATGAATCCTTACAAAGAGGAAGTCGCAAGGTTCAACATTCATGGGGTTCAAGGAGATTTGGCAAAAGCTATGGAGGGTGCTGATGTTTTTATTGGAGTAAGCGTAGGAGGAATAGTAAAACCCTGGATGATAAAGAAAATGGCCGATGATCCCATAGTGTTTGCAATGGCGAATCCAATTCCAGAAATTATGCCAGAAGATGCGAAAAAGGCTGGGGCAAAAATAGTGGCCACGGGGAGGAGTGACTATCCAAACCAAATAAACAATGTCTTGGGCTTTCCTGGGATATTTAGGGGGGCACTAGATGTTAGGGCTACCGATATAACTTTAAATATGAACATTGCAGCGGCTGAGGCAATAGCATCTGTTGTGAGCGATGAAGAACTTAGTGAGGACTACATAATACCCTCTCCACTACATCCCGACGTTTATCCAAAAGAAGCCAGAGCAGTTGCAGAACAAGCAATTAGGGATGGTGTAGCTAGAAGAAAGCTATCTGGGGAGTGGGTAGAAGAGCATACTAGGAAGCTCCGTGAATTTTATGCCGCACTCATTGAGCCCTTAAATGAAAGAAGGAAACAGTACATTACTTAAACTCTTTCTAACCTTGTGAAGTCTATTTTATATTCAGAAAATTTTATATTTTTTGAAATCCTTATTTATCACCTGGGGGGATATATAGTGCATGAGCTTCTTAAATTAGACCAGGCGAGCGTTTTGGAAATTACCTCGATAGTAAGTAGAAATTGGCCTAATAAGCTAATAGTGGTATTCTCAGGAGAGTACCCAGTCCTCTTTTACTCTAATGGAACGCTAGTAAAATCTTCCTCATCACAAGATGTTCTTCAAGATGTTAAGGTTTGTGAGGTGGATAAGTTTGAATTTCTTGATCTATTTATGAGTGAGCCTAAAGTGAGTCAAGTAGATAGGGCTGAAAAATATATTCCAAAGGTTGTAGAGTTCTCATACTCTCTAGTCGCTCCATCCGAACTTTATCTTAAAATTCTTAATGCCATAGTTGAATTTGCAAAATTCGCTTATCGACGACTGGGGTTATCAATAGAGCTTTTAGATGCAACCTGTAGGTTGGTAAGTGGGAGTACAGGAAGAGACATTTTATCAGTAGATGTGGAGGTATATGGGTACTCAAGTAAGCCAGAAAATGAATTGAGAGAGGCAATAAGGAGCAATTTTTCAAAACTTATAAGAGAGATAGTTGGTTTTCCTGCCCGAATTAACATTAAGGGACTGGAAATTGTCCATACTGAGGAAATTCCAAAAATTAAAATTGAAGAACTTCCAGTCGAGATAAAGGGAGGAAGAGTTGTAGAAATTAATCTACGAGAGGAAATCCCACACAAAATAAAGATAAGAAGAAGACAAGTTGAGGCAGAAGTTGAAAGAATAATTGAAGAAAGTGGTATTAGGGAGATAATATCGAGCATTAAGGATTTGGATAGCGAAAGCAGAATTAACAAGCGTAAAATTGAAGAGAAAGTAAAAGCAAATATAGATAGAACAATTAAGGGAATAAAAGTTAATTGGGCGAAGCTATCAAAAGTAGGCTCATCTTATCAGATATTTATAGGAATTGAGAGAACATCCAGAAGTATTGACGAACTTAAGCTGTCTGATGAAATTAAGAAGCTAATAAAGAATGTCGAAGAAGAAATTAGAAGTCAAGGAAATCCTATTTCTATAGGGAGAGCTATTGTGATCATTGAAAAGGACATTTACTAGGTTATAATTCTCTTCCAAGTTGTTTCGCTTCCCCTATCTTCTAATTGTATGCCTAATTTTTTAAGCTCTTCTCGAATCATATCTGCCAACTCGTATCTCTTTTCCTTTCTAAGTTGTTTTCTGACCTCTACTAAGAGTTCAATTAATTTTTCGGATTCTTCACGTTCTTTTGTTTCCTCTCTGAAATAATCTTCAAATACTCCGAAAACTTCACTAACGATCTTAAAGAATTCGAGAGCCTTCCTAAGTATTGACTCTTTCGGCTTATTAGCCTCCGTTAGATACTTATTTATTGCATTAGCTACCTCAAAAACTGCTTTAAGAGCTTCTGCTGTATTAAAATCGTCATCCATAGCTTCATAGAATTTTCTTTTCCCTTCTCTAATTATCTCATATGTCTTGAATTCCAGTTCTCCCCAGGTATAAGATATTTCGGCATTCCTTAGTGCGACTCTTATGTTTTCAAGGGTATTGTAAAGCCTCTGTAGATTATTCTTTGCGTGTTGAAGTCCTTCTTCTGTATATTCAAGGGGAGAACGATAGTGCTTTTGTAGAACAAAGAACCTTATCACCTCTGGTTCGTATCTCTTTAATAATTCTCGTATTGTGACGAAGTTTCCTAAACTCTTGCTCATCTTTTCTCCTTTTACCATAACAAATCCTGTATGTAACCAATACTTAACCCATTCATGACCAAAGCATGCTTCGCTTTGAGCTATTTCATTTTCATGATGGGGGAATATTAAGTCATTTCCTCCTCCATGAATATCAAAGCTTTCTCCAAGATACTTACTGCTCATGACTGAACATTCAATATGCCATCCAGGTCTCCCCTCTCCCCATGGACTATCCCACTTGGGTTCTCCTGGCTTTGCTTTTTTCCATAGGGCGAAATCTTCAGGGTTTTTCTTCCCTTCACCAGGTTCAACTCTTGCTCCTTTTTGGAGATCCTCAATTTTTACTCCGCTAAGCTTTCCGTATTCTGGAAACTTTTTAACTTCAAAGTAAATTCCATCACTTCCCTCATAAGCATATCCCTTTTCCTTAAGCTTCCCAATGAACTCTATAATATCGTCTATGTGATCTGTAACCCTAGGATAAATATCTGCAGGCTTTACCTTTAATGCTTCCATATCTTCAAGGAATATTTTTATAAATCTCTCAGCTAGCTCTTTTGGGTCTTCTCCCGTCTCTCTTGCTCTTTTGATTATCTTGTCATCTATATCCGTAAAGTTCATCACCATAAGTACGGTGTATCCTTTATGTTCTAAATATCTCCTGATCACGTCAAAGGCTATGTATGTCCTTGCATGTCCCAAGTGAGGATAATCATAAACTGTGGGACCACACACGTACATTTTCACTTCTCCTTCCCTTAGGGGCTTAAATTCTTCCTTTTGTTTCGTTAAGGTATTGTAAACCTTGAGCATATTCTTCCCCCTGGGCACAGTATTAGTTTTGGCTATTTATTAGAGTGTCGATGAGGGCAAGCAAAGGGAACATTTAAATACTAGAGAGCGTAAGTTAATTTGGTGATGAAAAGTGGTTACAGCCTTTATCTTGATGGTAACGGCAGCTGGTAAGGAAAGAGAAGTTATGGAGAAATTACTAGCTATGCCAGAAGTTAAAGAAGCCTACGTAGTCTATGGAGAATACGACCTAATAGTTAAGGTAGAGACCGACACTCTAAAAGACCTTGACCAGTTTATAACAGAAAAGATAAGAAAGATGCCAGAAGTTCAGATGACTTCGACTATGATTGCCATCTGATCTCTTTTATTTACTCATCATTATTCTTATTCTTTCTGCGGCATCCTTTGCTTTATCTGAAATGTTGCTTATACTTCTGCCTATATTAAGGAGGTATATCCCTTCAGTCCAGCTAATGTTAGCATTTAAGACTAGTCTCATAAGTTTGGTGTCTAGACCATCAATTTTGTTTTCTACTTCCTCTATTTGCCTTATGAGGTCGTATTCTTTCTTTATTTCATTCTCAGAAAATCCACTCTCTACTACCATGTCCATCTGCTTTATTGCTTCATAAACTAACTTTGCTGCTCTTATGCTCTCTTTTCCCATTTTTAGAATAATATCTTTGATGTCTTCAGGCACATTCCCTCTATCTCTCACCAGTAGCCACTTAGCTGTATCTTCAGCAGCATCAGCTATTTTATCCTGCATGTGGAGGTATTCTAGAACATCACTCCTCTGAACGGGCATTAAGAGCTTTGCAGTTATGCTTTCCCTAAGTTCCATCTTTATTCTATCAGCAACATCCTCAAGTCTGTCAACTTCCACTGCAAGCTCCTTCATTTTTTCGTAATCTCCCTTAGCCCATGCCTCTAAGGCTTTTTCCAATGTTTCTACAGTCTCAACTACAACCTCTGCATGCTTTATAAGAGGCTTGAATGGACTTTTAGCAAAGAGTTTCGTCCAAACCTGCATGGTATCACCCCATTAACATCATTAAGGCCTTAAATATTATTCCAGCTATTACTCCTGCAGCTGGAACTGTAACGAACCACGAGATTATTATGTCCTTAACTATATCCTTGTTTATCGCTTTTATTCCTCTTGCAAGACCAACTCCAATTACGGCACCAACTACTGTGTGAGTAGTAGATATTGGCATCCCCAACCAAGAGGCAATCAAAACTACCGTAGCTGCTGAAAAGTCTATTGTAAACCCTCTAGTGTTTGTCAGCTCTGTTATTTTCTTTCCAACGGTTTCCATAACTTTATATCCATAAGTTGCGACACCTATTGCTATTCCCAGTCCTCCAAGGGCCAATATCCACCTTGGAACTGGCACCTTTGCTCCAGCAAGACCGAACATTGCCACTGTATAAACTGCTGCCACTGGTCCTATTGCATTAGCAACGTCGTTTGCTCCGTGGGCAAGTGCAACGTATGCTGATGTTATAACCTGCACCCTTCTAAATACTCTCTCAGCTCCAAGATAGGGATCAGTGGCTGGAAATCTCTTTTCCAATATTAAGGAGACTACTATGAATGTTAGAATTCCAGCTGGCATTCCGTATTTGAGAAATCCTTCAAGTAATGAATTACCGTGTAGAACCTTTATGTAGAACATTGTTCCAATGACCACAAATGCTAGCCCTATCCAGAATGGAGACCATCTCTTTGCACTTTTCACAGGGTCCTTGCTTTGAAGAACCGTTTTACTTAGCGCTCTGAATACTAGGTATGCAAAGATTGCTCCGACGATTGGGGAGAGTATCCAACTGAGAACTACTTTAATCATCTTATCCCAATTTACTATTGACATTCCTCCATAAACAATTCCATAACCCACTATCCCCCCTATTATTGAGTGAGTAGTAGATACTGGAAGTCCATATTTTGTTGCGATTACTAGCCATATTGTTGCACCAATTAATGCCGCTATTGAGCCAAATATTAAGACATTTGGATCTGTAATTTTTGAGGGATCGATGATGCCTTTTCTAATTGTCTCTGTAACTGTCTTTCCAAAGAAATAAGCTCCCATAAATTCAAGAACTCCAGCAATTATCACGGCCTGTCTGGGTGTTATTGCTCCTGCACCTACGGCGGTGCTCATGGAATTAGCAGCATCATTTGCACCTATTGCCCAGGCCATTGCAAATCCCAAAAGTATCGTAATTAACAAAATTGGATCAGCAAGCATGGCGAACCCCAGTTGCATGTGTTTCCCTCCAAATAAATATTTTACCGCTATAGAAAATATATAGCTCAGTATTCTATATAGATCGTTGATTAGATATCTATGGTATATTGGCCTAGGTAAATCCCAGGGGGAATAACTACATCAACTGTTTTTACTTCTTTGAGCGTAGGAATCATTTTTATCGCTTGTTTGGTCTCAATTCCCTCGTAAAAGGGATTTATTGTTGGCAAAACTACATACCTTCCAGCTTTTATGAAACATTTTGCTTTTTTCTTAATTCCTTTAACGTTTACATAAATAACAGGGTGAGCATGGCCTAAAAATGCAATCTTAAACTCTATTGGAGGTGCAACTTTGTGACCATGAAAAAATAGAACGTCATCGAGCAAATAGTATTCGACAACATTTATGTTATCGAAGTTTTTAGTGACTTCTTCTATTCTCCCATCATGATTTCCCTTTGTGATTATTACTATGTAATCTTTAAGCTCTAAAAAGAACGACATCAAAATCTTTCGAGTAAAACTGCTCAGTCCAATTTCCTCCTTTATATCTCCTAATATTATTATTGCATCTGGATTCTTGGATTTTATAAAATTTGCAAGTTTTTCTTCTAACCTCGACCTAATTCTAACACCTTTAGCTATTTCAAAACCGAGATGAGGATCTGCAAAAATTAGAGTTTTTCCTAAAGATGTTTCAAATTCTAAAGAATAAAGGGAAAAATCTTCAAAAAAAGCCATCAGATTAGACCTCTCTCTTTCTTCCTCTGTCTCTTCAGCCTCCTTATTCTCTTCTTAATCCACTTCCACCTCATTCTACCTTTCTTTTTCCATTTCCTTGGTCTCCTCTTCATGATCATCACCTCCTTATTTTCCCAATTTTTACCTTCTAAGTCAATTTTTAAGTTTTATTGGTTTTTACATTTTCCCCAAGTTCTTAGGACATTTTGCTTAATTGGCTGGTTATTTGATTATAATCATTGAATGCGATACAGACACAAAAAATTTTCAATCTTTTGTCATCTTAAAACTATTTTATTGGCAAGGCAACTAACAGAATTGAAAAAATGTGATCTTAGGAGATCTGAGAGTTTTTCTTATAATCTAAACATTGAAATACTAAATAAGCAACTAGATATGGGGGGTTATCATGGTTAAGGTTGCCTATGTGCAAATGGAACCTAAAATACTTGAACTTGACAAGAATCTCTCAAAGGCTGAAAAATTAGTAAAAGAGGCAGCAAAGAGAGAAGCTAAACTCATAGTTCTCCCTGAGCTTTTTGACACTGGATACAATTTTGAAAGCAGAGATGAAGTATTTGAAATAGCTCAAAGAATACCTGAAGGAGAAACAACTACCTTTCTCATGGACCTTGCTGGAGATTTAGAGGTCTACATTGTGGCAGGTACTGCTGAAAAATATAACGATCGCTTATACAATTCAGCAGTTCTCGTAGGTCCCACTGGCTACCTGGGAAAATATAGAAAGATCCACCTCTTTTATAGGGAGAAGGTATTCTTTGACCCGGGGGATCTTGGCTTTAATGTATTTGACCTGGGGTTTATAAGAGTAGGAATTATGATATGCTTCGATTGGTTTTTCCCTGAATCTGCCAGAACTCTTGCCTTGAAAGGAGCGGATATTATAGCTCATCCAGCCAATTTAGTTATGCCCTATGCTCCTAGAGCCATGCCCATAAGGGCTCTTGAAAACAGGGTATATATAATAACTGCAGATAGAGTAGGAGAAGAAAGAGGGCTAAGATTCATTGGAAAAAGCTTGATTGCCTCTCCAAAAGCGGAAGTTCTAGCCATGGGAAGCGAAACTGAAGAAGAGGTGGGAGTTGCAGAAGTAGACATCTCATTAGTAAGAAACAAGAGGATAAACGATTTAAATGATATCTTCAAGGATAGGAGGCCGGAATATTACTTTAGGTGATGAGCATGAGTTTTGTTAGGCTTCCTTTTAGAGATAGCTATTATGAGCTAAGGCCAACCAAGATAATAGCTCTAGCAAAGAACTATGCAGAGCATGCAAAAGAGATGGGTGACAATCCACCCACCGAGCCCATAATATTTCTTAAGCCTCCTTCAGCACTAATTGGCCCAGGAGAGCCCATTATACTTCCAAAGATTAGCAAGAGAGTAGACCACGAAGTAGAATTGGGAGTAATTATAGGGAAGAAAGCCAAGAAAGTTCCTGCAGAAAAGGCTTTTGACTATGTGTTGGGTTATACAATTATTCTCGACATAACCGCTAGGGATCTTCAGGAGAAAGCTAGAAAAATGGGACACCCATGGACTGTATCTAAGGGGTTTGACACATTTGCTCCCGTTGGTCCGAGGATAGTTGACAAGAGAGAGCTAGATCCCTCAGACTTGGAGATAGGACTAAAAGTTAACGGGGAAGTTAGACAGCTTGGAAGGACTAGCCAGATGATATTCAAGATTCCTCAGCTCATCGAATACATATCTAATATAATGACCCTCGAGCCGGGAGATATAATTGCTACTGGAACTCCTCCTGGGGTAGGGTCATTGAGGCATGGTGACCACATTGAGGCGTGGATAGAAGGAATAGGAAAGGTCGAGTTCGACGTTTTAGCTGAGGATTCTATCTTATGCTGACTAATTTTTTGTTTATGATATTTGTGGAAATGATGTTTCGTGCCTTAAATCTGTCATGTAGCTTGCCTGCATTTTTGCACTGGGGTTTGTTGGCAAGAGCGTCTGGGAGCGATTAAAGATCTGCTCAAAATTGAGCAAAATATTTGTGAACGGGACGTTGAGTACCTATGCCGTAAACTACTTGAACTTGGGACAATCGTAATAGAATGTGACATGAATTTGAAAGGACTCTTGGTGGATTCCCTTTTCTTTTTCATAATTTCTGCCTTGACAACGCGGAAAATTAAGAATACGCACAGACGTGACTACTTCTGTCTATTCTTATGGGCTGTTTTATAGATAGTTAAAAGCGTTAAGTTTGGGTGGTTTGTATCGTCAAAAAGTTTATAAACTTCTAGAGCCATATGTATGGTGGTGGATGTATGTGGGGAAGATGACTATAGTGATTGATGATGATTTAGAAGAAGAATTCAGAAGACTTGTTGCCCTAAAATACGGGACACGAAAGGGGG
>NZ_JASKLM010000010.1:0-37616 GCF_030153625.1 Pyrococcus sp.
TATAATTTTGTCAGAATTCATTCTAGTTTTGGTGATCCGCCTGGTGATGTTACTGAATGGCTTCAGGAGGTGATGCCCCAGTTATCCTAACAGTATCTTAAAAAAATTGGAGGTGTAAGATATGATAGAGTTATTTGATAAACTAAAACCGGGAGAAATAGTCTTGGTTGAGTATTCATCTAAGGATGATCCATCGATAATTTTCGCTGAAGTTATGAAGTGGGCCGAGGCAAAAGGTTTCCAGACACTAGTGACTGACCTTTTTAATCGAGTAGATATCTGCTTAAGGCGGATAAAACTTGAAGTTCCCGAGTGCGAGCTCTTAAAAAAGCCAAAATTTATTGAAATAGGATATCACGATATTGCCTGAAGTGAATTTAGTGGCCTTTATTGGGGGGAACAAACCTGTTCCTGCATTACTTCGTGAGTATAGGAAAGTGTTTGATAAGTTACTGGAAGAGAGGTTTACCATTGTGTTTTTGTTTGGAATAGAAAGATGGAGCATTATAAGAGATGAGGAAGTCCAGCTTGTTAATGCACTTGAAACTTTCTTGGGAGATACCCGTAGAATCGCCTTTTATTTCGTAAATAAGGATATTTTATCTGTCACATCCTTGAAACTACTTTATTTGCTCGAGGAATTAGCTACCACAATAATTGAATTCAAAAAGGAGGAGAAAAGGAAGTTGGTAGTCACTAAAGCTCTAAACCGTGTGTTGGAGGGCTATGAGGTTGAATTGTGAAGCTGTGATTTTTAGAGGATATTTAAATGCCTATGAGGTTTAAATGGAATTTCACACCAACTCTTTCTAGAAGCAAATACAGTGCCTTACTCAGTGCTGTTCTACTTGTTGATACTATCACAGAAATGAGGCAGAAAGATTTCCAAATGCTCTTATAGGGATTGCAAAAACAGTAGAAAAGTTTTCAAAACATTTGTCGGGCTTGAAGAATTCATGGGTTTGTTTCCCTGTTTGGCTTCTGGTATAATTTCGTCAGAATTTAGAGTGATGTAACTAAATTGCTTCAAGGGAGGGTACCCTGGTTATCCTGACAGTATCTAATAGGAACTAGTGTGTTGATGCATATTTAAACAACTTTATACAGTAAAACTTATAAGTATAACAAATCCTAAAAATATCTGAAAACTTCATAGGTGAGGAATATTATGAAACTTAGAATTGTTGTGGTACTGTTGTTGATTATGTTATTAACATCTACGTTGGCAACTGATTTTTTGAGCGTTGAAGGAACTTATTTCATGGGGGATGCTAAGGTTTTTATATTCCAGCCTTCCCCCCAGGGGGGTGTGAAACTTCTCAAGCAGGGGTACCTTGGTGGTCTTGTGACTCTGAGGACTGAGAGTAAAGAGTGGCGTGATGTTATGAGTGCTGAAAACTTGCATGCCATACCAACTCCCCTCGTAATATACTTCACAAAAGATGGAAAGGTTGGTGTAAGAAGCATCCAACCTGGGAAACCTCTTGAACTGAGGGGGATGTTTCCAATAGAGGAAGTTGCTGAACCCTCCCCTAGACCAGAACTTAACCTCCCGATAACTGCAAAAGTGAGGTATAAACTGCACTCGCTTTTGGGAACATCCTCATGCCCCCCAGGATATGAAGAGCTTAATGCCAGATACTGTATAATTGAAAACTGGGAGTACCTCAAGGACTCATATTACGCGGATTCAAAAATATTCACTGAGTGGATTCCCTTCATGGGATTAAAAGTTAGGAGTGAGGGATATAAGGAAATAAGGAGTGTTAGTGTTGCGTGGGGCATTCAGTTGACAACAGGAACTAAATCAATGTGGACTCTAAGCGTGGATGGTATACCCGTTCTGGACTTTGGAGCCTCGTACTCCGGTTCAACACTGAAAATCAGTTATGCTCCAGAACAAGAAATAGCTACGGAAATGGTTATCTGGATAGGTACTTGAATCTTCCGTTGAAGTATGTGGTTGTTGTTTACAACATCCCAGTATATGATAAGTGGAGGAGGGAGTATGCTAGCATTCCCATTGCTGGAGTTTACCCCCTGGAGATTATGATGAGTGGGTATTATACTGTTGAGGAAAGCGATTTGAACAAGAGTCCCTTACTAACAGATTACCTTTTAAATTCCCACTTCCCCACAACAAACATTGAAACGAAGAGAAAAGTAGTCAGGACGGATTCCCGAGGTGATTACCCGAACGTTGTGTTTGATTTCCAAGGGGGTTTTGAATATGCGTTTTACTCAACTCCCCTTGGGGGTTCCGCCGTTAATTGGCTCTGGAGCAAGCTTCCAAAGATTGGAGCACTCTCAATAACGTTCGGTTACTCGTCAGCATCTCAATCAGTTACTACCTACAAAATTGACATTGACCAGGGAGCACCTAACCAGCTTTACTATGTCTTAATGTTCAAGAGAAACCTTGAGCTCATAGACAGCAACAATGTAGAAGTGACAATGTACTTCACAGCGATAGACGATGGGTAGGGCTCATCTCCATCATGCATTGAAAACGTCTGTCCCAAATCAATCGATCCAAAATACTGATATATGAGTTCTCTTTTCTTTTACCTTTTAGAGTTGAAGAGGCGTGAATAGAGTAGTTCGTTGCTTGTTCCCCCTTCCTCGAGATTTTGCTGTAGATGTACACGCTCCTCCCTAACCCCCTCTCGAAGGTCTCGTAGTCTACCTCGATAAGGCCTCCCACCAATGACTGGAGATGGTCAGTTATCTATATGACCAGACTAGCTAATGCTTCACCCTTATCTCGACAGTCTCAGCAATTTTTTAAAAGAAGTATAAAAGAGTAGTGGGAGTGACTATGATAGAGAAAATTAGGATTAGGGAAGAAATCCCGCAGGACAAGTATGAGGATATCATAAGGACTCTTGAAAAGCTGAAGAAGAAGTTCCCAGGAGTTTTAGTCAGAAAAACGAAGACTGGTGAAAAGGTAAGCTTCATCGCTGTAGATCTTTGTGGGGGAATGAATTTTGATGTAATTGTTGGAATTAAAAACGGAAACCCATATGTTGCTGTCGAAATGGAAGGGAAAAAGGCATCGATGGCCTTTGGAATAATGAAGTTCCTCCTAGAAGAGGCTGGAATTGAATATTCTCAGGAGTGCGATGGCAGTGAGGCTTATTTGGAGCTCAAGAAGAGAATGAAAGCTAAGAACCTTTTGGATTTCCTTAGACTTTCAAAAAGTTAAGCTTATTTACCACCACATATATCTTTCAAGGAGGCTGGATAAATGAGAGGTGGAAAAATAATCTTCGCTTTATTAATGATAACGATTGTGATTTCTGCTGGATGCACAGAAAAGTCAACCCCGACTACAACTCCCGAGGGATTAGACAAGAGTAAGTTTCACTTCTATATCTATGGAGTTCCAACTTGCCCTCATTGTCAAAAGATGAAGGAAGTCCTCCCTGAGTACTATGGAGAAGGAAGTACGACCTTTTATGACATTAGAGCAAGCCAGCAAAATTACAACATCTACATGAACTTTTCCCAATTGCTCGGAGTTACAGGTGTCCCATTGATTGGGGTATTCTACAACAATACCCTATATGGAGTTGTTGAGGGAGAATTTCCTCCTGAGGCTGCTCAGGAGATCGTTGAGAAAGCTATGGAAAACAATGGAGTAATAATTTTGATATCTAGTGGAACATACCTGTTACCCAGAAATGAAACTAAGGCTGTTGAGGCGATTGAAAATATGACCAAATGGTTCCTAAACGGGGAGGTGGTTGGTCAATAGGCATTTTTAACTCTTGCCTAATTCAAGTCCTAATGGGAGGTTTATATGGAAGGCCAAGTGATTTTTATTCAATGCATTCTTCTAATCTTTGTAGGGAGCACTCCTTGACTTTTGGTAGTTCAACGTACCTCAATGTCTTTAATCCAGAACCTGTAAGAATGCTAACTACAATTGCTCCCTCTTTAATAATTCCCTCTCGCCTTAGCTTTTTTATTGCGGCTATTCCTGTTGCGGATGCTGGTTGAACAAACACTCCTTCTCTCCCCAAGATTCCCTGGGCCTCTAAAATCTCTTCATCTGTAACTGTAGCACAAATCCCATTCAATTTTTTCAGCATCCTTAAGACTGTATTTCCACTTGGAGGATATGGATTTTCTATTGCATGTGCTATTGTATGAGGATTTTCAAATCGCTCTATCTTTTCTTTTCCTGTGTTGAATGCCTTACATATTGGAGAACAGCCCTCAGCTTGTACCACAACAAATCTAGGAAGCTTTTCTATTAATCCACTCTTCTTGGCCTCCAAGAACCCCTTCACAATCCCCCTAAATAATCCTCCAGATGATGTAGGGACTATCACATAGTCTGGGGTTATTTTCTCACTTATCTCAAAGCTAATGCTTTTATACCCTTCAACTCTAAAGGGATCATCCGAGTTTATGAAATATATCCCCTTTTTCTTTCCGATTTCTAAGCTCCTATAATAGAGTTTTCCATAGTCTCCATGAACCTTGATAATCTTTGCTCCATAAGGTGCTAAAGCCTTGATCTTTTCTTCTGCTATTGTTGAAGAAACCAAAATGTAAACTTCAAGCTCAGAATGAGCTCCGTATGCAGCAACGCTTGCTGCCATATTTCCTGTTGACACCGTCCCAATACTTCTAAAGCCAAGTTGTATTGCTCTATGAATTCCTAGGTAAGTTCCCCTATCTTTAAAACTCCATGTAGGGTTTAGGGTCTCATTTTTTAAATATACTTCAATTTCAAGTTCTTTAGAAAGTTTCCTTGCTCTCGTTAATGGGGTGTCTCCTTCTCCCAGGCTTAACTCTGGATCCAGTTCAAGAGGGAAGAATTCAGAAAACCTTTCCCATACTTTTGTTCCTTTCTTTTTATGTGTGCCACTAAAAAGCTCAAGTTCTAAGGGCTCTCCACATTCACACCTTTGATATGGTTTTTCAAATGGATACATTCTTCCACATGAAGTGCACCTAAGCATACAAACCACCTGAACATTTTTGTCCAGAAAGGTTAATTAGTATCTTGGACTATGTTTAATATGGTGTCCTTTCCATGACCTCTAAGGAGTTTGTATATAAGGTTTTAGCCACCAAAAAGAGAGTTGTTTCTTTAAAGAGCTTAAGTTCTGAACTTGAGACTTCAATGCCAACCCTTTTCCACACCCTTAAACAGTTGGAGCATGATGGGCTTGTTGAAATCAGGTATGAAGGGGATATTAAAGTCAGGGCAAAGACAATAGAAGACTATACAGGTTAGCTATTTTTCTTCTTCCAAAAATTCTTTAAAAATTGTAGGTAGAATAAGCCCTAGGGAGAGTTATGTGCTCGCTGTAGAATTAGTTTTGCTTGGAGCATCGTTTTATCTCTTATGGAATATTGGAGCCAATAGTTCTGCAAACGCTCTAGGAACTGTCGTAGGTTCGGGAATTTTAAACTTTCGTCAGGCTGTTTTTGTAACATCTCTTTTCTCATTTCTTGGGGCTTATCTCAGGGGAGAGACCGTTATGAAAACTGTGGGGAATAAATTGGTTTCTGGACTCCCAGTAGAGGCTTTGATAATAGTTCTTCTATCTTCGGGCCTAGTTATTACCCTTGCAACTGTTAAAGGATTGCCACTTCCCGCAACCCAGGGAATAGTGGGATCACTATTAGGTGCAGGACTTGCTTTTGGGGCTTCAATTCACTGGAAGATTTTTTACCTAATCGTTTTAGCGTGGATTGCTTCTCCTTTTATATCAATGGTATTTTCAATCTTCCTATACAAGTATTATTCCATTTTTGTAAGAAGAATTAAGAGCATTAAAAGGCTTGAAATTTTATACAAGTTGATGGCCATAATTTCTGGTTCTTACATCGCTTTCACCCTCGGAACAAATGATATCGCCAATGCAGTTGCCCCCCCTTGTGGGGGCAGGAATATTAACTCCCCAGGAGGCATCATTTTTTGGTGCGTTATGCCTTTCTCTGGGGGCTTACACCTTTAGCTACTCAATTATGCGTATCTTGGGAAAGAAAATAGTTGAATTAGATCCTTTATCCGCCTTTTCTGCACAAATGGGAGCGGCATTTTCAATTAGTATTGCAAATTACTTTGGATTTCCAGTTAGCTCTGGCCAAGCAGTTGTGGGTGGAATCATTGGAATAACCCTTGCAACTGGAGAAAGAATTAAGAGAAAAACAGTGCAACATATTGTGCTTGGATGGGTAGTTGCCCCAATGTTCTCTATAAGCCTTTCCTACATTTTAGTCAAGCTTCTTCTCTGATTTGTAGTCTTCTTATCTCTACACCTAGCCTTGTTAACTCTCTTATGATTCCACTCTGCAGATATGCCTTAATCGTGGTCTCTTCCCCTCCATTATAAGTGATCTCGAGGACATCTCCTACAGAGTAAACCAAGGAGAGAACTTTTCCGATTTGAGTGGAATCCCTCACAACTATCTCAAAGAATTGGAACTTAGGTAGTTTTAGGAGAGCTTTTTCTAGAGCTTCATATAACTCTTCGAGGATTCCGTTCTTTGCGGAGATCTTTACAACTTCAATCAAGTTTACCCTTCCCTCAGCAATCTCCTTTAGAAGCATTTTCTTTGTTTCGGCATCCTCGGGAGACACTTTGTCGATTTTGTTTAGAGCTATTATCATTGGTCTTTCTAAGGCCTTCAATTCTCTGAGAACATTAAGGGATGCAAAGAACTTTCTCCTTATTTCAGGCCAAGCTTCACTTGAATCTAAGACGAGAACTATTATGTCTGCCTTTACTATCTCCTCCAAGGTTGAGTGGAACGCTTCAACAATAAAGGGTGGTAGATTGTCGATGAAACCGACGGTATCGGTAATGAGGAGTAGCTTCCCCCCAAGTTTGAATCTCCTTGTTGTTGTATCTAAGGTTGTAAACATCTGATTTTTTGCTTCCACATTTTCTCCAGTCAGGGCATTTAGGAGTGTAGATTTTCCTGCATTTGTATATCCAGCAAGGGCAATTAGAACGAATCCATCTTCCTCTCTCTTCTTCCTTCTAACATCTCTCTCTGCTTTTATTTTTTCAAGTTCTTCTTTAATTTTCCCCATTCTATACCTTATGTGCTTAAAGTACTGGTGAACCTGATACTCACCCATACCCTTGAATCCAGCTCTATCACCCATTTTTATCCTTCGTATTGCTTCCTTAACGAGGGGTAATTCATACTGAAGGTTAGCAAGTTCAACTTGGAGCTTTGCCTCTTTGGAATGAGCCCTCTTCTCAAAGATTTCAAGGACAAGTTGCCACTTATCAATTACATCAACCCTTAGTTCTTTCCAAAGGTTGTAAGCTTGAGAAGGGGTTAACTTATTGGCAAAAATAACTTTATCTGGTTTGAGTTCTTTGACTAGATTTTTGAGTTCTTCAACCTTCCCAGGCCCTATATTGTACCTGGGATGCTCTTCTCTAACTTGCTCAACTATCGCAAGAATTTCATAACCTGCACTTCTCAAAAGCTCTTCAAATTCTTCCCTACTAATTCTCTCCTGTCGAGACTTTCTAATGACACCAATTGCTCTCATCATTACATTTCTATATTTTTCTTTTTAGTTTATAAATCATTGTCAACTAAGAGTGGAGGCTTTGGTTTTCTTAAAAGGGCTTCTGCCTCTTCTCTTGCAGTTTTAACTTCATGCAAGAGAGTTTCAATTTTCTCATCTGAGTATTTCATTTTAAGGGTTGTGAGAATTCCCTCTAAAAATCCATAAATGCCCGCCTTTGCAAATGCTTCCCCTCTTGTTTTTTCAATCCCTTGAGTTAGGGTTGCAAATCTTTCAATTGCTTTTGCTAAGTTTTCTTCTTTAAATTCTAAACAAAGTTCTTTTACCTTTTCAACTAGGTCCATTTAAACCACCTTTTTAGCCCTTATAACGACAAAGTCTCCCCTTCCATATCCTCCTTCTACTGGTTCAATATCGTGAATCTCATCTAATTTCTTAAACAACGTTTGAATACGTTTGTTTCTCTCAAGCCACTCTTTGTATCTCTCAGTGTACTTTTCAAAAGGTTCTATCTTGGCCATTATTCATCCTCCAGGTAGTCTTTAAACTTCTCCATGTTGACTCCCTTTGATAGTCCGAATAAGTAGGCAAGAATTTTCTTATCCAGATTCCCATACCTCTCTTTCATTTTTTCTATCTCTTCAAGAACTTCTATCTCGCTAAGCCTAAGTTCTCTCGCTAAATATTCCACAATTTCTCCAAATATATCCCTTTTGCTCTCCTTTTCAATTATGGCATCTTCATGAACAATAAGGCCTTCAGAAGTTTCCTCAATAATCCCTTTCTTTATAGCTTCCTCTATGAGTTCTTTTGCCTCACCAACTGTTAATATTCCCAAATTAAAGGCTAGAATCCCAACTAACTCACTCCTGCTTGAGAAAACATTGTCCCCTTTAACTTTTATTGCTTGGAGGAGTGGTCTGAAGTCTTTCATCACTCTCCCCTTAGCTTTTAAATTTCAAAAACCTTATTCTTTTCGGTGGTGGTATGGAGCAGAGAACTCACAAGCTAACATCTGAGAGACTTGTGGGGAAACCCAGGTTAATAATGAAGGGATATTCTGAGGTGGAATTGGAAACCATCGACGAGATGAAAGTGGACGAGAAGGGTTTAGTTCATGGGGGCTTTACATTTGGCCTAGCTGATTACGCAGCAATGCTTGCTGTAAATGAGCCTACAGTGGTTCTTGGAAAGGCAGAGGTACGCTTTACAAAGCCAGTGAAAGTTGGAGATGTGCTCTTGGCAAAAGCTCAGGTAGTGGAGGATCAAGGAAAAAAGAAGATAGTTGATGTGAAAGTTTACAAGGGGGAAGAAGTTGTGCTAGAAGGAAAGTTTTACTGCTATGTTCTAGATAAGCATGTCCTAGATCAATCTCCTTAGCTTCCCCACCAATTCTATATGGGGAGTGTGAGGAAACATGTCGAGTGCAATTAATTCTTCAATTATGTAATTATTTAATTGTTCAATATTTGCCTTAAATGTCTTTGGATTACATGAGACGTAAACAATGGTTTCGGGCCCGTGATCGTTTAGTCTCTTCACGAGCTTTGGATGCAATCCTGCCCTGGGAGGATCTACTATTACCGTATCAAAACCTCTGATGTCTACCTCTTTATCACTCGCAACAAAAAATTCAGCCTCAACGTTGTTTATTTCAGCATTTTTGTTTGCCATTTCAATTGCAAAAGCGTTGGAATCAAACCCAACGACTTTCATTCCTTTTTTGGCAAGATATATTCCAAAAGTCCCAACCCCCGAATACATATCGACAACTTTTTCCCCTTCCACAAATTTTTCAACTGTTTTAATTAGATTAACTGCCTGATAGCTGTTAGTTTGGAAAAAGGAGTTTGGATGTATTAGATACTTTGTGCCATCCAATTCCTCTATTATGAATTTCTTTCCCCAATACTTTTCAACGTCGCCATAGGAGACATCACTCTTGCTTTTATTAATGCTCCAGTAAATTGAATCAGCAAATTCAAAATAACTTGTGGGATCTGGTAGCTCCCCCTCTTTTGTAACAAAGTTTACCATAATCTCTCCTGTGAATTTACCCTCTCTAAGAACCATATACCTTAGAAACCCGGAATCTTCTCTAATTTTCCATGTTGATATTTTTTCCTCTTCAATGTATTCTCTGAGTCTTTCTATTGCCCTTTTTGAAGTTTTCCCAAAAATGGGGCATTCTTCAATATCTACAACACTCCACCACTTTCCTCTTTCTCTAAACCCTATTGCACTCTCTGTAACTGCCAAATCTATTCTGTTTCTATGGCCAAATATCTTAGGAGAAGGAACGATATCAACGTCTCTCTCTAAGATTTTTCTTAGCTTCTCTTTCTTAAATTCTAGTTGGGAGTTGTAGTCAATATGTTGGAGAGTACATCCTCCACATTTTCCAAAAACCTTGCATCTCGCCCCCACCCTTATGGGAGAAGAACGGAGTAGCCTCCACTCAGTCACTATTTTTGCTCTCTTTTGTTTTTCTATCTTTAAAATTTCAACCTCGTCCCCTGGGGCTGAAAAGGGAACTAAAATTTTGTTGTAAAGAATGCCAAAACCATCTTCATTAAGTCTTTTTATTACTCCTTTCATGGTCATCACTTAAAAAATGTTGGTGCGGTGGCCGGGATTTGAACCCGGGTCGCCGGCTTGGGAGGCCGGCGTCCTAGACCAGGCTAGACTACCACCGCACTTAAATCCGTAGTTATAGAAAGAGAATGAACTTTAAAAGCTTTACCCTCAGATTGGGTCTTTTCTTTTCGCTTAAACTCGAATTTAAAAAAATGAATTTAAAGGATATTAGCCCTTCTCCCATTCCATGGCTAACTTCTCTATCTCCCTCCAGACTCTTTCCCTGTCAGCTTTATCGACTACCAGAAAAATCTCCTGCACAGAGCCATCACTTTTAGCTATAAGCTTCAGTCCAGCTTTAGTTTCCCTTGTAACCTTGATTTCGAACCCTCGAGAGTCACTGGCATAAATTCTTCCAGGAATAACTTTTTTAACTCCTGAAATGCTTGCTATTTTCTCAAGGGGTCTCTCTAACCCTTTGAGAAAGTGATGTTCTCTTTTTACTCCTTTTTTGAAGTGCTTGGGCATTTTAAATCCTCTCCACAGCTATTCTAGAGGGGATCTGCCGTACTTAACGAAGATCTTAAGTGCAGGATCCCTATTTCTTAGTGCATTTATCAAGGCATTAAGGCTGTTTCTAGCCTCTCTGTAAGATATCTTCACACCATGATGAGCAAGTTGGAGAGGCCTTAAATAACCCCCAGCCTTATGATACAGAATCAATGGGAGTATTTCATCGATGTTTATTGTTGATTGGAGCATGTAGATTACATCTCCTCTCTCGAACCTAACATAAGCTATTCGAATGCCGTCGTTAATCAGCTTTTCTATGCTTCTAAACTTTGAAAGTAAGAAATCGGGAAAGCTCCACTTCGGTGGAACAACTACATGCTCAACTTCTAAATACCCCTCCTTTTCGTGGCCAATAAGAGTTCTTATAATCGCATCCAGAAGAGCAGTGTCTACAATCTCTACTCCCAAAGTTCTTGCAAGGGTTTTTGTGTAAAAACTCTTAGCTATGTATGCCAAATTTTTGACCTCTAAGAGCTTATCAATCGAATAAAGATACTCAATATAGGAGAGGGTCATGTGAAGGGCATCATATATGTCATCTTTACTCAGGTACAGCTCGACTTTTTCCTCGTTAAGTTCCTGGAGTAATTCATCTACAGACTTTCCTCTTGAGCTTTCAAGAACTTCAATTGGAATAACCCTTGGAGAATACCCCAAAGCTTTCCTGGGAATCTTTACTTTTACCTTACTGCTACTGTAAGCAATGACCTTTGTGTCTATGTATTTCTTCCTGAACTTTTCGACGAGATTGTCCGTTAATATTGGGCTGTCATAGTTGCCGTTTTTTTCTAGATGCTCTGCGACTTCTCTATAGTGCTCTCTCAATTTTTCTAGGAATTCATTTAGGAGATTTTCAAAGTCACTCTCCCCAATTAGCGCCCTCATTACATTTAAACTTCTAATGTCTTCTGGATACACGGGAGGGCGAACCAAAGAGCCAGTTAAAGTTCCATCCATGAGAACTGCTCTTTTTTCTCCCTCGAGCTCCTTGTAGGCCAAATATCCAAGCATGTTTTCTAGCGTTTCCATCTGCATTCTAACTATCTGATCTGAAGTTCCATAGTTGTACTTTATGGCGTTTGCATAGCTTAGTCTTAACTGCTTTCCGCTTCCAACTGCCAAAGCTGAGAGGAAATAAATTACCGTTCCACTTAACCTTGAAACACTTCTACTCCCATCTACTGCATAGATGGAGGATTTCTCAGGGGGAGGAAGAGGTTTCCAGGAGTTTATTATGTTCCTGATTTGCTCATTGCTTCTGACATTCTCAAGATCATCAAGGAGAATCTTTGTTATTCTCTCTATGCTTTGTTTAGAGAGAAGCCTCAAGAGATCACCTCCACTTTGGAGGATCCGTTTTCGAGGCTTATCCTAATCACGTGATCTGCGGCATCTTTAAGTTCTTCATCGTGAGAGACGAGGATTACTTGTGGAATCTTCTTTAAGTATTTCTCCATAATAGTGATGAGCTTTCTTCTTCTCTCCTCGTCTAAATATGGAGTTGGCTCATCCAAAATCAAGAGGCTTATTTCCCCCGCTAGGTATAGGGACATTGCCAGCCTAAATGCCAATCCGAGGGCTATTCTTTCGCCTCCGCTGAGAAATGTTAGTGGTCTTTCTTTTCCTTCCCACACAACAAATAGCTTTACTTTATTCTCTTCAGCCCTTACCACGACTTCTGAATATTTACCCTCAGTAAATTCCGCGAATATTTCGCTGGCAAGTTCTCCAATCTTGCTAAGAGCAGCTTCCCTTGCTAGGGCTTTGTACTTTTTGACTTTCTCAATCAACTCTTCCGTAAAGTCTTTGGCTTTTTCTAATTCTTTAATTTCTTTCTTTACTCTTTCTCTGTTTTCTTTTTCAGCCTTCAGCTTTTCTAGCGTAGATTTTATTGTATCTCTCCTCTTTTCTAACTCTTTCTTTTGAGCTTCAAGTCTAGCTAGCTCTTTTTCCAGTTCCTCCTTCTCTTCCCTCTTCTTCTTGTATTCTTCTTCGTTATACTCTTGCTTTAGCTGGTGGAGTTTCTTTTCTATCCTTTCAATATCCTCTTCTACTTCAGCAAGTTCTTCAAAGCTAATTTCCAGAGTTTTTTTAGCTTTGAAGATTTCCTCTTTAATCATTTCGAGTTCTTTCTTTGAATTTAATAAGGTGAGATACTTTTTGTATATCTCCTCTAATTCTGTCAATTTAGAGTCGAGCTCTTCAATTGATTTAAATCCAAAAGACTCCAATTTAGTGTTAAGCTCTTTTGATTCTTTCTCTAATTCTTGCTTTTTATGAATAAGAGCAGACAACTTCTTCTCCAAGGGAGTCAGCTTTATAAGATCTTCTACGAGGCTCTTAATTCTACCTTCTAGTGTATGCAACTCATCTAAAAGCTTTTCATACTCCTTGGCATTTTTTTCTATTTTTTCGAGGGGTAGCGCATTCAAATATTCTTCAATAGATTTCATTTGTTCAGCCACTGTTAGAAGGGGCGTTAATCGCTTTATCTCTGTCTCTATTCTCCGAAGTTCCCTTTCGAGCTCGTTTTTTCTCTTGAGTAGTTTAGTCAAGGTATTTTCGCTATTTTCAAGGTCGAGATTATATTTGGATAGTAGCTCTTCCCTGTGCTTATCAGTTAACTCTCTTCCACACACTGGGCACTTTCCCTTAGCTTTTTTGAGCTCTTCTATTGCCGTTTTTAGATCCTCTATTTTACTTCTAAGTTCTCCAATTCTCTGAGTTATTTCATTTATCTCTCCTTCCATTGTTGTTTTCTTGATTTCTAGTTCGTCTAATGATTTCCTAATGTCTCCAGGAGATTTGTCTCCAAGTTTTTCTTTTAATTGTTTTAAATTTTCTTTCTTTGCTTTTATCTCTTCATACAATTGGTGGTCTTTTTCGAGAATAGCCAGCTTCTCTAGTATTTCTTTTTTCTCGTTTTCGAGCTTCTCCTTTTCTAATTTTTTCTCGTTAAGTTCTGCAATCCTCCTTTGAATCTCGTTAATTAACCCTTCCACTCTTGTCATCTCTCTTTCTATTTCGTGTTTTTTATCTAGATACCAATTTCTGAAGTCTTTCAGGGTTAGATATGCATCAACATCTTTCTTTATGTTAGTGATTTCTTTGACTTGCTCTTCAAGATCTTTCTCTTTTTCTTTTAACTTTTCTAAGTATTCTTCAGTGTTTTTTATTCTCTCTTCAAGGGTTCTCTTATCCCCCTTTCTTTTTTCTAACAAACGTTCGCTGTTTTCGATCTCAGCCTTTATTTGCTCAAGTCTCTGGACTTCTTTCCTAAGCATATCACTCTTTGACCTTTTAGCGGGAAGCACTTCTTCTATCTTTGATATCTCTTGGAGGACTTGAATAAGTTCCTCTTCATGTTCTTTTATTAGATCTTCTATGTTTTCTGTTCTTGCAAGGATATCTCTATACTCATTTATTCGGTTGTTAATGGTTTTCTTTAGTTCGGAAAGCTTCTTATATGCAGTCTCAAACTTATCTAAGTTTAGAACTTCCCTGACAACTTTCTCTCTAGCCTCGTCACTCTCAAGTATAGCGTCAATTTGTCCCTGCCTAATGTAGATGGCGTTCAAGAATATGTTATACGGAATGAGCTTTTCCATAAAACTAGATACAGCCTTCGAGCTTGGCTCTGTTACATGCTTCCACTCACTTCCTACGAGCCTTTTCATAGCGTGAATTTCTCCTGAAGAGTATCCCTTTAAAAATCTCCTTGTTATTCGATATTTAGTGCCGTCTTTCTCAAAAATTAAGTCGATATATGTATCTCTTGCTCCAACCTTTGTGAACTCGTCTTTTTTGATGTCTTTAACTTTTAGAGGCCAGTAGAGGCCGACAAGTATTGCATCTAGAAGTGAGCTCTTTCCAGATCCGTTTTGACCAATTATTAAATTAATGCCTTCCTTAAATTCTACAACAGTGTCGCTATGAGATCGAAAGTTTTTTACAACAACTCTCTCTAACTTCATCTCGCACCACCAAGCCAGCTATCAAGTGTTCCCTTCTTTTTCTTTGGAATGTTCTCAATTTTTTGTCTCACAGCGTCTCTTTTTTCCTCACTTACTTTTTTAACCGTCTCTTCTAATGGGCCTCTTTCTTCGATTTTTCCTTCTGTTATGAGTTTTATTATATAATCAAAATCATCAAAATCTTTTTCTCCAAGGATGTCTATAATCTTTAGCTCGAATTCAGTAAAGAAATCAGATGGTAATCCTATTTTTACACTTTCCTCATCTGTTTTTTCCTTTATTCTCAACGTGTCTATCTTTAGATATTCAACATTTAACAACTCTTTTATCTCAGTTAGGTCAAAAGGCTTTTTCCAGCTAATGTTTAGCCTTACATACGCGTTCTTGGGAATTAAGGGAATTAGCCTTTTTACGGCCTTCTTTATTTCCTCTTCGCTACCCTTAATTTTTACATCAATAAAGGGTCTAACCTTTATTTCAATGAATCTCGGCTTGAAATCCTCAACTATATAGAAACCCTTGCTGACTCCGTATTTCTCTTTAAACTTTAATCCGTCCCATTCGTATCTAACTTCATAATCCCCAAAGTCCCATCTTTCTAGGGAACCCGGGTACACTACGGGAGAGCCGGAATAACTTGTCTCATACCTTTTGTGAATGTGGCCTAGGGCGTAGTATAGATATCCCTCAGGTAAATCCCCTAACCCTATTTCGAAGTAGTCTTCTCCCCTAGCTTCGCTTACTTCACGAACTCCCTGATGAAGCATTAGAATTGCATTGTCTGTAGGCCTAAATAATCTCTTAAGAATCTCTTTATTTGCTTCAAACCAAGCAGAACTCATGTATTTCATCCCATGAATTTCAAGGTCTTTGTAAACCCCCTTAACTAAATATTCCCCGTTTCCTAGTCTTTCACTCGTTAAGTATTCATTCTCAACTTTTTCTTTTCTCATTCCTATTACATAAACTAATCCAAAATCCTCGAGTAAATTTAACACTGAAGGGCCTCTCTGTGTTCTGTCATGATTCCCTTCTATAGCGAAGACTGGAATCGAGTGTTCTTTTGGTATTTGAAGTAATGCTATTGCCTTCTTTAATGTTCCAGGAGATGGCCTGCTTGAATGAAACAGATCTCCTGCTATTAGAATAAAGTCTACATTTTCCTGTACTGCTATCTCTAGAGCATTTTTGAAGGCTTCTGCAAATTCTTCTTCTCTCTGAGGCTTGTGAAACTGTTCGTAGCCAAGATGAATATCGGCTAAGTGAGCAAACTTAATTCCCACGTTTTTCACCTCATCTCAAAAGTCAATATCAATGTCTAGCGAATTCACCATATTTCTCTTCATCTTATTCCATCTATCAAGGATCCCTATATCTTCTCCTCCATATTGACCTGTTCCAGCTTTTCCTCTTAACTCTTTGAAGTTATAAATCCTAACAAGTGCTGGTAGCTTAATGGCTTGTCCCACAATAACGGCCTCGCCCTTCCCTAAACCTGCTATATCATCCATTAGATCTTTGCTTAGTTGCTCACTAGCCTTGAGAACGTACTCTTGATCCCTGGGATTGACTATTCTAAGGATTATCTTTGTGTTCATCTGGCTGAGTATGTCTTCATTAAGCTTACTTGGCCTCTGGGAAACTACACCTAAACCCACGCCAAACTTTCTTCCTTCTCTTGCAATCCTTCCCATAATCCTCATCGCATCGTTTTCCTCTCCTTGAGGAGCAAAGATATGGGCCTCTTCAACTATTACAAGAATTGGATAAGCTAAAGCAGGATACTTGCTTTCTATTTCTGTCATGATTTCTTCGTACTCATCTCTTTTTTTCTTACTTGTTTCTTTTTCAAACCTTTTTCTGGCCATTTCATATTCAACTCTCTTCTCAAAGACTGCTTCAAGGAACTTTCCGACAACAACCTTCATCTGGTTTTCATCAAGGGGACTCAAATCAATAACATTGACCATTCCAGGTTTTATTGCTGCGACAAGATTTTCACTGGTCACGATGTTTCCATAATTTCTTAGAAACCTTCTAATCCTAAATATTATCCCTCTAATAGTTTCAATTCTTTCGCTCTTTAAGTCTTCACTTTTCATTCTTCCTTCTTTTTCACTCCAATACTTTATCGTTTTCCTGCTTATCCATTCGTTTAATAAGTCCAAGAGGGCCTCAAGAAGTGACTCCCCTCCGAGGCTTTGATTTTTATGTTTAACAGTTTCCCAAGCCAAAGACAAGAAGTGTCTTTGAATTTGGGCTGAGGAAGAGATTCCAATTAAATCTGCAAGCTCTTCTGGATCTAGATCCTCAATTCTAATCTTTCCATCAATGATATTTACCAAATCTATTCCTGTCTCGGGAAGTCTTAGGTTCACATAGTCCCCATGAGGGTCTAAAACTACAACAGTCCCTCCGACATCCTCCACTATTCCCTTTATAATGACGGCAACTGCATTGCTCTTTCCAGCACCTGTAACAGCTAAAACTGCAAAATGTCTGGAAACGAGTTCGTTAACATCAAGTTTTATTCTAACATTCGGCCTTAAGAGTAAAGTTCCAATCTCTATTCCATCATTCCCGTAAATCATTTGAAGGAGATCATCTGAAGCCTTATAGACGTATTCCCCATTTCTTATTGGAACTCTATTTGGAACAAGCTCATTTCCCTCGATCTTTCCTAAAATTCTAACAGTTGCTACAACCTCTTCGTTCTCTCCTAAACTTTCTCCATATTCCTCTATATCTAATGCAAGAGAGTTAAAATTGCTTTTTACAGATGACAATAACCAGTTAACATTTTTTACATGCCTTACGGTACCTAGAACTAGATCACCATCTCTATTTTTAGTGACTACAAACTCTCCAAATGAAACGTTTGCGGAGGGATTTATTGAAAACTCATAACTTGTGAAGCTCGCTTCCCCCCTTACAATTCCAACGAATTCCTCCATACTTATCCCCGGTAATTATATCATTCTTCGCTTAATTTTTTTACGGTCTTCCTAAAGAATATTGGAGTGGATAGTGCAGTTAACATGGAAACTATGACTATTGTTGCAAATAAATCCTCCCCAATCATTCCACTCTCAAGTCCAAACTTCAATAGTGCCAACTCGAGACTGCCCCTCCCTCCCATTCCTATACCTACAATGACTGCATCTTTCCATGATCCTTTGAACACTTTAACTCCAAGGCCACAGCCTATAAGCTTTCCAAGAATTGCCGAAGCATAAAGCAAAGCAATTAGCAGAAGATTTATCTCTGAAGTGTCTGGGTCAAACATTAATCCTACATATATAAAAAACAATGGAATGAAGAATTCTGTAAGTACAACTTGCAACTCATTTATCAACTCATTCAGCTTTATTCTGCTAATAATTAATGGATCTTTTCTTTCTCTCAGCCTGCTTATTGTTAAACCCGCTAAATATGCTCCAATTATCCTATTAAGCCCTATTCCTTCCGCAATTACAGCGAGAGAGAATGTTAAGATTATTGTAAACGTAAAGAATACATTCAGATCTTTTATCACTAAATTATAAATGAGGCTAGATTTTTTGAAGACAAATTCAGAAAATATCAGTACACTAAGAATAAATGCTACTATCTTTATCGTGAGGATAGCCAGGGAAAGTAAGGAGGTCTGTCCTTTGATCATACCTGTTAGTATTCCTATAAGATAGACAGCAATAATATCGTCAGCAAAAGCCGCTCCCATTAAAACCGAAGAAATTTCTCTCTTGATTCTCTCCTTCATTATAACCCCACTTGTAACTTCTATTGCTGTATTTCCTAATGTTATACCAACGAAAAGAGCAGCTGAAATTCCTTTCCCAAATAGATATACTGTCGTGAATCCTAAGATGAAAGAGAATGCCACACCTAAAGAAGCAACAACAATTGCCTTTACTTTATTTTGAGCTATTGCGGAAAAGTTGCTGGTTAATCCCATGTATAGCATCATCATAATTAGTCCGAACTCACTTAGAACCTTTAGCTCTTCATTTGGATAAATTATCCCCAGGAGAAATGGTCCCAGGATTATGCCGGTTAATATGTGGGCAATTATTGGATGAATGTCCTTCTTCTCAAATAACCACTCAAGTAACTTGGCAACGACTAACAAAATTGAAAGATGTAGGATATAGTTCATTTCACATCCTCCTTTGGAGTAGGGCAAGTATTATCCACGATATCATCAAAACTAAAGCTAGTATCATGGCTATGGTAACTCCTCTCTTGGTTCCAAACGCTATCGGAATTGGACCAATCATTATAACTCCCCCAGCTTCTACATCAGTCTCTCCTTCACCAGAAAAGGCCGAGAGAAGGCTACCCAAAAATACAAGCATAAACCCAACCAAGATGAGAACTATGCCAGATATTATTAGAAGCTCACCTCTCATGTTTGAGGGTAAGAACAGAGGGTTTAAAATACTTTATCCCCTCCTTTTGTTTGATGCTAATAATCCTCGATTTAGATGATACTCTCTGCAACACTTGGGAGGCAATAAGAATTGCAGCCATTAGGTTAATCCCAACGCTATTAAGGTTAAGGAAGTTTAGAATGTTTGCCTATATTCTGACTAAAAGATATAGGGAACTTGAGGAGATAAGAGAGCTTCATATCCTGGGATTTGAAGAAATTCTGGATAGGATAATAAACAAAATCTACAAAAATTTGGAGAATGAAGAGGTGCAAGAGATAGCAAACCTCTTTGATAGGACGTTTTTTGCTAATTTGAGGCTTTATCCTGATGTAATTCCATTTTTGGAAAAAGTAAGAGAAATGGGAGCTAAAATTGTTTTAGTAACTGATTCTTCATCCTCTTGGCAGAGAAGAAAGCTTGAGGTTCTTGGAATTAAAGATTACTTTGATGCGATTATAGTGAGTGGAGATACAGGTCACTCCAAGTTTGAACCCTATAACTTCCATTTAGCGAGAAAAAAGTTCCCTAGGGAGAAGAAGGTGTATGTGATAGGGGATAGGGATGATACAGACATGAAGGGAGGGAAGGCTATTCACGCAACTACGATTCTTGTAAAGAGGGGCTACTTTAAAGGAAGGAGGGCAAAGTATGCAGATTATGTTGTGAATAACCTATATGAGGCCTTAGAGGTGATAGAACGTGACATTAAAAATTGAAATTAAAAGAAAAGCTCTTCACATGACTGGGCTCACTGTTCCAGCTGTCTATTTATTGTTTGGAAAAGAGGTAACGGTTCTATTTGTTTCCTTGGCATTGACAGTTTTTCTGATCCTAGAACCATTTAGGACTGTTGAAGAGCTTAGAGAAAGAATAAAGAAAAAACTCGGCATCCCTGAAGAAATTGCGAACAAAATAGAAAAGGAAATAGAAAGTATCGCAAGAGAACACGAAAAAAGAGGTATTGGGGCTCACATATATTTTGCTGCGGCGTCCCTTATTATAGTCCTTTTATTTCCGAGGGAGGTTGCAATAGGAAGTATAGCTGTGGCAACTTTAGGTGATGCTGTAGCAGCTATTGTTGGAAAATCTTTTGGAAATCATAGGTTTAAAAACGGAAAGAGCATAGAAGGAAGTCTTTCCCACTTCATTGTAGGTTTACTAATTCTTTTCCCCCTGGTAGGATTTAAAATAGCCATAATCGGAGCATTTGTTGGAACGTTAGCAGAATTCTATGAAGTTCCTCCTGATGACAATTTTTCCTCTCAGCTTATAATAGCAATAACCCTATATCTCCTGGGGGTGAGATAGTGAAGTTCCCAAGAAAAGGTATCCCACAAGAGGAAGTTATGAGAGAATTAGAAAAATACACTTCCAAAGACTTATCATTTTCATCTGGCAAGATCCTAGGTTCCATGTGTACTCTTCCCCACGAATTAGCCAGAGAAGTGTTTTGTTTGTACATGGATAGAAACTTGGGTGATCCTGGTCTCCACCCAGGGACAAAGAAAATAGAAGAAGAAGAAGTAATAGAAATGCTTTCAGATCTCTTACATTTAGAGAGAGGATATGGGCATGTTGTCTCAGGTGGTACTGAAGCGAATATCTTAGCTGTCAGGGCATTTAGGAATTTAGCAGATGTCGAAAATCCAGAGTTAATTTTGCCTAGAAGTGCACACTTCTCCTTCATAAAGGCCGGAGAAATGCTGGGAGTTAAACTAGTCTGGGCTGACTTAAATCCAGACTATACCGTGGATGTTAAAGATGTTGAAGCGAAAATAAGTGAGAACACCATTGGCATAGTTGGAATAGCTGGAACTACAGGGCTTGGTGTCGTTGATGATATTCCAGCTTTAAGTGATCTAGCTAGGGAGTACGGAATTCCCCTTCACGTTGATGCGGCATTTGGAGGATTTGTAATCCCCTTTGCTAAAGAACTAGGATATGATTTACCAGATTTTGACTTCAAGCTTAAAGGAGTTCAGAGCATAACAATAGACCCCCATAAGATGGGAATGGCTCCAATCCCAGCAGGGGGAATAGTTTTCAGGCGTAAAAAATACTTAAGGGCAATAAGCGTTTTGGCTCCATATTTAGCTGGAGGGAGAATATTGCAGGCAACAATAACAGGAACTAGACCAGGAGCTAGTGTACTGGCTGTATGGGCCCTAATTAAACATTTAGGATTTGAAGGATACATGAAGATTGTAGATAGAGCTATGAGACTTTCTAGACTATTTGCTGAGGAAATAAAGAAAACCCCTGGGGCTTGGCTAGTGAGAGAGCCAATGCTAAACATAGTTTCCTTTAAGACCAGAAACCTTAGGAGAGTTGAAAAGGAATTAAAATCAAGAGGATGGGGAATTAGCGCCCATAGGGGATATATAAGAATAGTGTTCATGCCTCATGTGACGGAGGCCATGACTAGGGAATTCCTGAAAGACTTGAGGGAGGTTATATGAAAACCCTAAAAGTCTATATCCCAGGAATAAAGTTTCCATCGATTTCAGTTACTGGAAATTATTGTGCCTTGAGCTGTGCTCACTGTGGGAGACATTACCTGGAGGGAATGAAGAAAATAACAAGGCTGAGTCTCGTGGATAAATGCTTTGAGATGGAAAAAGAAGGCTACTTTGGGTGCCTGTTAAGTGGTGGGATGGATAGTAGACTAAAAGTCCCCCTTGACAAGTTTAAAGACGAAATAAGAACAATTAAGGAAAAAACAAAATTAAAAATTAATGCTCATGTAGGATTTATTGACAAAGAGGATTTAGAATGGTTGAAGTACATTGACGTTGTCTCCTTAGATTTTGTTGGGGATAACGAAGTAATAAAAAGGGTTTATAAGATAGACAAGACTGTAAATGATTACCTTAAAGTTCTCGACATTTTAACTGAGGCGGGAATAAGGGTTGCCCCTCATATAACGATTGGTCTAGATTTTGGAAAAATCCACTGGGAATACAAAGCTGTAGATATTCTATCAAAGTATCCCATAGATGTCTTGGTATTAAATGTCCTAATTCCAACACCTGGGACAGAAATGGAGAATGTGAAAGTTTCCATGGAAGAAGCATTAAAGGTTGTTAGATATGCACGAGAAAAATTCAATGGGGAGTTAAGCATTGGATGTATGAGACCATTTGGTAAGTGGAGAGAGGAGTTTGACAAGAAGGCAATCCTAATAGGTGTGGACAGAATAACTAACCCCCCTAGGAAAGTCCTTGAATGGGCTAAGCAATCTAGGAACGTGGAAATATACTTTGAATGTTGTGTCATGTGATCAGCTTTATTATGAAAACTACAAAGAGCGTGGAGAACATGTCTGCCAAAGTTGTTATCGTGGGAACTGTAACATTGTCAGGGTCAAGCCTCATTTTTTCCGCGAATATTGCAACGAAGTATGCAAACCACATAACTAGGTGCGCCAACAGTGGATACAGAAGTACAAATTCTGGGATTATACCCATAGATTTATTGAGCAAAAATCTTCCGACTAAGGTAGCTATTCCGTTGCTCAATAGGGCAAGTGGGTAAGCAAGGAGAGTATAAACTCCTATTTCAAATGCGATATCCTTGTTTAGAATTTTCTCTATTTCTCCAATATGGATTTTTGTTGAAGTTTTTGCCCCAATTATAGATCCAAGACTCCCAGTTGTACCGAGTACTGCTGGATACATAATACTGAAAATTAAAATCTTCTCTAGTAGCTCACTATAGCTCTCTAAGATGGAACCAGTTATGCTAGATATCAAGGCCAGAAACAGTATTATGCTTATTACTTCTTTAAAGACTATTATGTCATTTTTTCTGAACTTTGAATACCTCCAGAGGAAGAGGAATATAAGCAGTGCCACAGTTGTTATTGTTATGAACTTTTTGTGGTCTGAATAGAGAAATATAAATACGACTAAAAAAGGAACAGTGACTAAATCTGCAAGTGAAGTTATCACGGGAGCGGCAATTGCGTCAGGATCAATACCTTTCTTAAATGGGAATATTGATACAAAGGCAGTAGAGTATCCTAAGAATAAGCTTGTATAAATTGTGGAAGTTACTATAATCAGAAGAGTTGCTATTGCAATATCAACATCTCTAACTTTCAAAGAACCAACCAACCAAAGGAGCAACACTGGAAGCAAAGAAAGGACTATGCTCATAAAGATATTTTTTGCAATTGTTTTATCTCTTAAAGAGGGCTCCATCTCACCTAAGTAGAGCATTGTAGAAAATCTTGATGCCATTGATCCAAATATATTACCTCTAAGACCCATGAGACCTGGAAGTATAACAAGTATTATTGGGTAGTTCTCTCTTATAATCGTGAAAAATTTGCCTAGGAATGCTCCAGCAAAGAAATCAAGAAATACACATAAAACTAACGCAGGGAAGGATGCAAGGACAGCTGTTTTAATTATTTGAATGTATCTCTTACTAACCATAATTTTCTCCTCCTCTTTTGGAAATTAATTTTGTTTATAAACATAAATGTTATGAATAAGAAGGCATATTATTGTGTTGGTGTTTTTATGAAGGTTGAGTGGTATTTAGACTTTGTTGATCTTGACTATACTCCCGGTAGAGACGAGCTAGTTGTGGAGTACTATTTTGAACCAAACGGAGTTTCTCCAGAAGAAGCTGCTGGAAGAATAGCTAGTGAAAGCTCAATAGGAACATGGACAACTCTCTGGAAAATGCCTGAAATGGCAAAAAGAAGCATGGCGAAAGTATTTTATCTGGAAAGGAGTGGAGATGGATATATAGCTAAGGTTGCATATCCCTTAACGCTCTTCGAAGAAGGAAGTGTAGTTCAACTTTTGAGTGCCATAGCTGGAAACATCTTCGGAATGAAAGCGCTAAAGAATTTGAGGCTTCTGGACTTCCATCCTCCTTATGAGTACCTGAGACATTTCAAAGGGCCACAATATGGGGTTAAAGGAATTAGAGAATTCATGGGTGTCAAAGAGAGACCCCTAACAGCTACCGTTCCAAAGCCCAAGATGGGATGGAGTGTGGATGAATACGCGGAAATAGCATATGAACTGTGGAGTGGGGGGATTGATCTGTTAAAGTACGATGAAAACTTCACTAGCTTTCCGTTCAACAGATTCGAAGAAAGAGTGCGAAAACTATACAGGATTAGAGACATCGTAGAGGCTGAAAGTGGGGAAAGAAAAGAATACTTAATCAACATCACTGGACCAGTTGACATTATGGAGAAGAGAGCTGAACTTGTGGCGAATGAGGGAGGACAGTACGTTATGATCGACATAATAGTTACTGGGTGGAGTGCACTCCAGTACATGAGAGAGGTAACTGAAGATCTCGGATTAGCGATACATGCCCACAGGGCTATGCATGCAGCATTCACTAGAAATTCAAAGCATGGGATAACGATGTATGCGATAGCTAAGCTTGCTAGAATGATTGGTGTTGATCAACTTCACACAGGAACTGCAGTTGGAAAGATGGCAGGAGAGTATAAGGAGGTTAAAAGAATCAACGACTTCCTACTTAGTAAGTGGGAGCATATAAGGGAAGTTTTCCCAGTCGCAAGTGGAGGACTACACCCTGGATTGATACCAGAACTTATACGTCTCTTTGGAAAAGATCTCATTATTCAAGCGGGTGGAGGGGTTATGGGACATCCAGATGGACCCAGGAGTGGAGCTAAAGCTTTGAGAGATGCAATAGATGCGGCCTTAGAAGGAGTTGACTTGGAAGAGAAGGCAAAATCAAGCCCAGAGTTGAAGAAGGCGTTGGACAAGTGGGGCTATTTAAAGCCTAAATGAGCTAGATGTATTCAAACTCTCTCGTCATTAAATCCTCAAGGAAGGCCTTGACCCAGGGGCGCCGAGTGCGGAGTGAGAGGTGAATGATACCCTCTACGTGTATTCCGTACTTTTCTTTCAATTCTTCTTTCGTGACAGGCTCTTTGAAAAGGAACGGCTTCTCTATTGTAAATGCGTAGCCATAGTCATTTACATAGTTCTTGAGCCACCTTTTGCCTTCATGCTCACCATGAACAAAAGTTAGCCCACTTGTGTCTTTGGTCAGCTCCCACAGAGTTTCAAGATCTGCTTTAATGACCTCCCCTACTTCAAATCCCCCAGCTATCGTTCCCCTTTTTGTTATTGTCTGTTCTTCAGTCAGTCCAAGTTTTCTGAGCGTTTTTTTCAGCGTGTAGAGATCTCCCCTTGCTATATAAAGAAAAACAATATCACCTTCCTCAAAAACTCTACTACGCCTTATTTCATGCCATTTTAACCCTCTAAAGATGAGCTCTCCGTAAACTTGATGCAGGGCAATTACATGTTGCATGTTCTATCGTTAAGAAGAGGGTATAAAAATATTAGTCCACAAAAAAAAATTTAAGATATTTTTCCACTACTCTTTTGATGTTCAGAGAGGTAAGTAAAATCTTGGCGAAATCTTCTATGGCAATAGCGTTTACTGGAGCAGGCATTAGCGCTGAGAGTGGTATCCCAACTTTTAGGGGAAAAGATGGGTTATGGAGAAAGTACAGGGCGGAGGAGTTAGCGACTCCTGAAGCTTTTAAGAGAGATCCGAAACTTGTGTGGGAATTCTACAAGTGGAGAATTAAGAAGATTTTAGAGGCGAGGCCAAATCCCGCTCACATAGCTTTGGCAGAGATGGAGAAGATGGGAATAATAAAGGCCGTGATTACCCAAAATGTTGACGATCTTCATAAGGAGGCGGGAAGTATAAATGTTATAGAGTTGCACGGAAACATATTTCGAATTAAGTGTACGAGTTGCTCGTATAGGGAGTACTTAAAGGAAACTGGGAGAATTGAGTGGCTACTTTCCCAAGAACTACCTAAGTGTCCCAACTGCGGCTCTTTCCTAAGGCCCGATGTAGTTTGGTTTGGCGAAGCTTTGCCTGAAAAAGAGCTGACAACAGCGTTTTCACTAGCTAAAAAGGCCGATGTTGTTCTCGTTGTAGGAACCAGCGGTGTCGTTTATCCTGCCGCATACATACCGTACATAGTCAAGGAGAGCGGAGGTATTGTTGTCGAGGTAAACATTGAGCCTTCTTCAATCACCCCAATAGCGGACTTCTTTCTCAGGGGTAAGGCTGGAGAGATTTTGCCAAGATTAGTGGGAGAGATTAGGAGGTATTTGAATGAGTAGAATGCCCCTTTATTTAAAACATCGAATTGAGAAGGTGAAGGAAAGATATCTCTATGAAATTTATGAGAGCAAAAAACTCCCATCCTGGGAAAGATTCTTGCTTACTTGGATAATTCTCTTTGGGTTTTGGATAATTATAACTGGTCATTTGGCCATTAGGGGGCTATTCCTAGGCCTTGTAACTACTGGAGTTATAGCTTATTACATGAGGGATCTCCTCACCGAGGATATAAGACATTCCAAGCATTTGATTTGGAAAATCCTCTACTTTGTCCTAATATACCTTCCACAGTATTTAATTATCATGGCCTTTAGGCTACTTGAGAGCAATATAAAAGTCGCGAGGCATGTAATATTCATGGATATAAATCCAGCGATAGTTAAGATTAAGAGCGATCTTCACTCCAACACGGGAATTACTCTTTTAGCGAATTCAATAACCCTAACTCCCGGGACTTTGACCCTCGATGTCGTGAGAAGGTTAGATGGTACTTATCTCTACGTTCATTGGATAGATGCAGAAACTCTAAACCCTGAGAAAGCTGGAGAAGTTATTAAGGGGGATATTGAAAAATGGTTAAAGAAAATGTTTTGGTAGCTGGAATTTGGATACTTCTAGCAACGGCAATAATAGCCTCCTATCGGGTAATCTTTGGCCCGAGCTTAGGAGACAGAGTAGTTGGCTTGAACACAATAACAACGAAGGTAGTTGGAGCTATAGCTATACTTTCCGTTTTATGGAGGGAGTGGTACCTCCTGGATCTTGCCATAGTCCTTCTCATGGTTAATTCGGTTGGTGGGCTTATAATGGCAAAATATATGGAGAGGAGGGGAAAGAGATGATTTATCTATTATTTCTGGCTTTTGGATACTCTATAATGGTCTTTGGAGCCCTTGGCTTGATCAGATTCCCTGACTTATATACAAGACTTCACGCGGCTACAAAATGTGACACTGGAGGGATGATTGGAATAATACTTGGATTGATCTTTCTCTCTGATGCCTCTTTGTTTATTAAAGCGAAGATGTTCCTTCTGTTGTTCCTAATAGCGATGATAAATCCTATGGTGAGCCATGCGATTGCAAGGGGAGCATATATGATGGGAATAAAGCCCCAAGTAAAGGTGGATATGTATGGATGGGACAATCCTTGAAATAATAATTGGGGCTATTGGAATTATGTTGGCCCTTATAGCTGTGCTTCATAAGAAGTTCCTAGCTTCGTTGATATCTTATTCTCTAGCTAGCCTGTTACTTGCCCTCTTGGCAATAACTCTTCGAGCTCCAGACGTGGCCCTCTCTCTAATAGTAGTGGGCGCTCTCGTTATAGGACTCTTTATATTTGCCCATGAAGAGACCAGAGAAGAGATAAAAATAGATTTAAAACCAGGAATTGCAGTTATTCCATTTCTTTTACTCCTATTAAAGGCTAGGATAACTCCAAATCCCTTGACGTATGAAGCCTATCTAAACACTTGGAATCTTGGGAACTTAGTTACTGAGATTTTAGCTGGGTGGAGGTTTTATGACAGCGTTGGAGAGGCGTTAATCCTATTTTCTGCAGCGATAGGGTTTAGTATAGTAATTAGGAGGATAAAGCGATGAAGATGAGTATTTTGGCCAGAACAACAACAAAACTAGTGGCCCCTTTCTTTACAACATATGCAGCTTATCTAATGCTTTATACAACCCAATCTCCAGGGGGAGGATTCCAGGCAGGTGTAATTCTTGCAGTGGCGTTGATTCTCTTAATAACTTCTCATGGATATAAGTCTGTGAGAAAGTATTTCAGAAAAAGAATAGCCAGCTCATTAGAGGGGCTTGGAGGATTGATAACAATTATAGTTTTCTTTCTAGTGGTTATTCTCTCCCTAAGGCCATCTGAAGCCTACGTTGTTCTAGCTAACGTTTTCATAGGCCTAAAAGTTGGAGCTGCATTTACGCTCATATTTTATGCTTTAATATCAGTCTTGGAGAGGGATTGAAGATGATCGATGTGTTGCTTATAATCATAGGGCTCTTTGGAATAATAGTGAATAAGGCAAAATTCAAGCAACTTCTCTCCCTGAACATATTGGCTCTAGGAGTTGTAGTATTCTTCATAACCAAGGGTTCCCTCCTGGGAACTGCTCCCCCACTTAAGGAGTTTTCAAACCCAGTTGATCCCCTTCCAACAGTTCTAATGCTAACAACAATAGTTGTTGACGTAGCCGTAACAGGTCTTGCTTTAGCTCTTGTAATGGGGGGAAAGAAAAAATGAACGCTTCGATACTTGCATTAATTCCAGCTGTGTTCTCAATATTGATTTATCTATTTGGAAGCCTTAGGATAGAGGGAAGTATAAGGACGAGATTCAGGTTACCTCTAACTCTTGAGGTAAAAGTTCTATATCTACTTGGGGTCTTTCTCCCAGTAGTATTATTACCATTTTCCCAGGGTGGGGTTGTTGGAGGTTATTCTAGAATTTTGGGGGTTGAAGTCGGGCTGGACTCAATAACCCAACTCTTTTTAATTGCGGAGCTGATTGTATTTTCTATGAGCTCCTTCTACGCTCTAACTTATACAACTGAATGGAGAAAACTTTCCCTTCTCCTTTTGATGCATTCTGGATTAATAGGAGCTTTCATATCGAAGGATTTCTTCAACTTCTATGTGTTTATGGAGCTCTCGGCCATATCATCTTTTGCATTGGTGGCTTCTTCAAGGGAGAAAGACAGCTATAAGGCTGCATATAACTACCTCTTCCTTTCTATGACTGCTTCCTATCTCTTAGTTCTTTCTCTTGGCATGATTTACTTTTCTACTGGCACTCTAAATGTTAAGCTAGCCCAGGGAAGAGAAGTTCCCAAGGTCGCGGTTCTGATAGCTTCTCTCGCCCTTTCATTAAAGAGTGGGATCTTTCCCCTCCACGTCTGGTTGCCTGATGCTCATTCGAAGGCCGATACATACTTAAGTGCGATTCTCTCTGGAATTGCAGTTAAGGCTCCAGTCTATGGGCTTGTTCTCCTCTCCTATCTTGCTGATCTGAGCTTTCTAAGACCTTTGGCGATAATGTCGATGATTTTTGGTGTAGTTATGACAATGTTACAAGTAAACGCAAAAAGACTTCTGGCTTACTCCACTATTAGCAAGATGGGGTATATTCTCCTGGCGGTTTCCTATAATAATCCCTATGCAGCTGCAATTTACTCTTTTGCTCACGCAATCTTCAAATCTGGCTTGTTCCTCTCAGTTGGAGCTTTAGTTGACGCAAGAAATAGGAAAGAGCTGGATTATTTGGGTTGTAGAAACTGTTACATTATTTTAATCGCTGTAGCAATACTTAGCTTATCAATAGCTGGATTTGGCATTACCGTTGGTGGTGTCGCAAAGGAAGTGCTTTCTAAAGCTATCGGGGAAAGAGTACTTATCTACGGAGTCTCCCTGGGAACTGCATTTTCATTTGCAAAGCTCAACTACTATGTGTGGAAGGGCTATGGACACAAGCCTTCAATAAAGAGATCGATTCCTTCCCTTGTATTGGGCCTAATTGCTCTGGGCGTTGGGATCATGTGGAATGGGGCTCTATCATATAAAGATATTTTAATCCCCCTCGGATTTGTTTTCTTCCTGCTAGTAAAAGATCACCTTCCAAAAAGAGATTATCTAATCAGAGTCGAACCTAACTATGGGGTGGCCCTCTTGGTTCTATTGATTTCACTTTTTTCAATAATTACATAATTAAATAATTAAAGCTCTTCAATCTTCTTCCTAGCTATCTTTTTTGAGCCAATTCTAAGGTTCTTAAAGAAGCTTATGTGGTCTTCGGGTAAAAACTCATCCAAACTTGTCGCTCTGAGCCTCTGCCTCTTTTTAACTTTTTGATTTTCCTCCTTGGTCGAGGGAGTATCATTAGAGTTAAGAAATTCATCAAGCTTCCTGTTCATAGTTAAGATTTCCCTGCTTGATTTAATAAGATTATTGGCTTTTGTGTATTACACATATTTGTTCCATAAGATACAAATTATAGCAAAGTTTTTTAACTCTCACCCTTACCGTAGAATGGGTGAAGTATGTGACGATAAAGGCTCCAACTTTGAATCTTCCTGGTCTTGGCGTTGATCCTCTGACTCAAAGAATCAAGGAAAAGGAGAAGAAGTGGAAATATAAAATAGCTGTTCTCAGCGGAAAGGGTGGAGTTGGAAAGAGCACAGTTGCAGTGAACCTAACTGCAGCTCTAGCTAAGATGGGATACTTTGTTGGAATCTTGGATGCAGATATTCACGGTCCAAATGTTGCAAAGATGTTTGGAATTGGGAACACCGATATTTATGCTGAGAAGTTTGAGGACGGGCACTTCGAAATGATCCCTCCAACTGTTGACTTCATGGGTCAAGTTACTCCAATAAAGGTTATGAGCATGGGCATGATGGTTCCTGAGGATCAACCTATAATATGGCGTGGCTCTCTAGTTACCAAAGCCATAAAGCAGTTTTTGGGAGACGTCATGTGGGGGGAACTTGACTTCATGATAATTGACTTTCCCCCTGGGACAGGAGATGAAATTCTAACTGTAGTTCAATCGATACAGCTAGATGCTGCGATAATAGTAACAACTCCCCAGGAAGTGGCTCTGCTTGATACTGGAAAGGCGGTCAACATGATGAAGAAGATGGAGGTTCCTTACATAGCAGTGATTGAAAACATGAGTTACCTAATTTGCCCCCATTGCGGTAATAAGATAGACATATTTGGCGAAGGTGGAGGAGAGAAGCTTGCAGAAAAGGAGGGTGTTGACTTCTTAGGTAAAGTTCCAATAGACTTAAAGGCCAGAGAGGCCAGTGACTTGGGAATTCCAATAGTTCTATATGGAGACACTCCAGCTGCCAAGGCCTTCATGGAGATAGCCGAAAAGCTTGTTAATAAGCTGAAGGAAATAAAGGGCGATGGAAGAGAGGAGTAAGGGTATTGCTTTAGTTTTGATTGGAATGATACTTTATGGCCTTGAACCTGTGATAATAAGCTACAATCCAGTTAACCCCATCAGCTTTGCCTTTTTCTCTGCTCTCTTTGCTTCCTTGCTCCTCATTCCTTTCGCAAACTTTGAAGAAGTAAGAGTCGAGTGGAAAAGAGGAGTGCTTATTGGATTCTTTGGGACTTTTTTAGCTTATCTTTCATACTCTTTTGGGGTAAGGATGTCCACTTCGGTGAATGCAGCCTTAATAACTAGGACGGAAGTTCTCTTTTCCTTTTTGTTGTCCTATATTTTGCTTAAAGAATCAATAACAAGGAGAAGGGTTGGATATTCGGCCTTAGTTGTTATAGGAGTTATTCTTGTAATAACCCAGGGGAAGAGGGTTTCGCTGAACCCAGGGGATGGTCTTCTATTATTAGTCCCATTATTTTGGCAGTTGGGCCATGTTATAGCAAAAAGAACAAGAGGCAGTCCCCAGACGATAGCTTTCCTTAGGAATTCGTTTGGGACCCTATTCTTGTTCCTTCCTTCCCTATTCACTGGAATGTCTTTCACCTTTTATTCTGTATTAGAGGGAATGATCATAGCATTTGGCCAGCTCATATGGTATTCAGCAATAAAGAGAATAGACCTTTCACTCGCAACTGCTATAATAACTCCCGCCCCTGCCGTTGCTATAGGGATAGCCTTACTTACTGGAACGCCTGTAACTCTTTGGCACGTTGCTGGATTTGTCCTAATAACTTTGGGAACCTTGGGCCTAACTAAAGCTTGAGCTTTCTTTTAACGTTCTCTTTAATCCTGTTGAATCTTTCTTTATCTTGATATTCCCAGTAATGCTCCTTCCCTGGGAATTTTCCTTCTTTAACTTCTTTTCTAAACTCCGATATTGCTCTTAATATTTCCTCTCTCAGGTTTGCATACCTCTTGGCGAAGGGAGGTGAGTTTTCATATAAGCCCAAAACATCATGCCAAACCAAAACCTGACCATCAACATGGGGTCCGGAACCTATTCCTATGGTGGGAATTGATACCTCCTCCGTAACGAGCTTTGCCACATCTGCCAAGACAAATTCTAATACAACGGCAAATGCCCCTGACTTTTCTAGGGCCTTGGCGTCCCTAAGTATCTCTTCAACCTCTTCTTCGTTTTCTCCCATGATCCTGTAACCACCAAGCCTTAGATATCTCTGAGGAGTGAGTCCTGTATGACCCATAACGGGAATTCCCATCCTTACCAACTTCTTAACAAGCTTTCTATGGTCATAACCTCCTTCAATCTTAACCGCATCTGCTCCGGCTTGAATTAGCCTTATTGCATTCTTAATTCCTTCCTCAACACTCACCTCATAACTCCCGAAGGGCATGTCAGCTAAAACCAGTGCTCTCTTCACGGCTTTGGCAACTGCCCTAGTATGGAATACCATCTGCTCCATTGTGACGTTGAGTGTGTTTTTGTCACCATAAACAACCATTCCAAGAGAGTCGCCGACGAAGACTATATCAAATCCTGCCTTATCTGCAAGAAGAGCAGAAGGATAATCGTAAGCGGTTATCATAGTGATCTTTTCTTTTCCCTTCATTTCCATAATTCTCTTAGGGGTAATTTCCCTCATCTCTCCCACCTAAAAAAGGAGAGAAAAGTTAGAGGTATCCCCTGTCTTCCTCTTCATGAGGTAACTTTGGAGTGACTTGCTCCATCATTGCCCTCTGCATTTCTTCGACTTTTCTCAGAATTTCTTCAGTCTCTCTAGCTCTCTCATCCAAAGCAGTCATGTCTATTTCCAATCCAAGTATCTTTGTGACTGCAGAAAGGACTGCCTTTGCGGCCTTGGCATCGACTATATATCCGAGGCTCTCCCCGAGTAAGCTTATGCCAAACATTCCTCTAAGCTTGCCAATTCCCAGGAGGAGGCCTGCTGCACCTACTATGGCTCCTCCCTCATCTTCTCTCCAAATAATTTCAACTGAGCACCCCTCCAGCTTGCTCTTGTAATACTCTATCAGGTCTTCATGGGTCACGGCTGCAAGAACCCTTGGTTCTCCTTGGATTTCGGGAACCTGGTAACCTCCCATCGTGATTATCTCCCTGGTTCCAAACTCTTGAACGAAGTCAAGCATCTTTCCAGCAACTTCAAAGTGTCCGTAGCTGTCTGTTGGAGGAACTTGGGTGTCTCCAGTTACTATTATCAAATCCCTATGCTCGTCATCGGGACTTTTCCAGTAGTAGAATTCGTTTTTCATTAGCTCCACGACTGAGTTCTTTCTAATCAAGACTTGGTGCATGAAGTGAGGAGAATAAAGCTCAGCGAACTTTTTTGCTTTTAGCTCTTGAATTAAGTGTTCAGCTGCAAGCTTTCCAACTAATCCAATCCCTGGAAGGCCTTCAATAAAGATTGGGTCATAAATATCAGGCCTTTCATACACAACAATTGTGGTTTCCTTCATTTTTCCTTCCTCCCTATTCCGAGTATCTCCCTCTTCCACCTTCTCCTATATTCCCCATATGGGTCTTCAGGAGAAAACCTTGGTGGATGGGCTACTTTAGTCTTTTCCCCACATATAGGGCAAATCTCTTTGAGGGTGTATCTCCCACACCTGGGACACTTCTTTATCTTAAACCTCATAACCCTCACTTCTTCCGCTTCTTAATCTTCTTAATTCTCTTCTCCTTTCTCAAGAGTGTGGCCTCGCCACCGGCCTCTTTTATTACCCTAAGTATCTCCTCTGTTATATCCTCCAGGACTTCTTCGGCTTTGTAGTAGTCTGGGGCCGTAATGTCTATTCTGTATCTTGGGGCTCCCAAGTAAGTGAACTTAACTTCGATGTCCTTCTCCTGGTTTGCCCTGTCCCTTGCCTTTATTAGCGCCTCCTTAATTATCTCAATTCCATTTGGCTTTGGTACAGTAATTTCAAACTCAGCATCTATAGTTACAGTGGGAACCTCAACATAACTGTCAATTATCTCCTTTAGAACTGGAAGCCACTCATCTGGGACGTGTCCCTTAAGGACTTCAATTCCATTCTTTGCTGCATCTTCAAAGGCAGCATAAACCTCGCCCCACTCATTCTCCAATGGCACCCATACCTCTTTCCAAGCCTCTTCAAAGTCTTTTCCTAACTTCTCCGCGGCAAGTTTTAGTAAGTTTTCAGCTTTCTGAGCTCTTTTGAACTCTTGAAGCTTTGCTTTCCTCTGTTGCTGAGTTACTCTCCTTAGACTGAGGTCGATATGCCCTTTCTTTGGGTCAACTCTTATTACCTTGGCCACTACCTTTTGGCCTTCCTTAAGGTAATCTCTAATGTTCTTTACCCAGGTTGAGGCCACCTCACTAATGTGCATAAACCCTTCCTTCCCCGGATACTCGTCAAGCTCAAGAAATGCTCCATAATTGTGAACCCTTTTAACTGTAGCAACCACAAGCTCTCCCTCTTCAGGATACTCCCTTGCTCTCCTGGGCATACATTCACCTCCAAGAAGGCTCTTTAATACTCATCCTTTTAAAGTTGCCCCTTTAAATAATTGCGATGATACTTGAAAAAGCCAAGGAAATATTGGAAAAACACCACCTCTGCAACCACTGCTTAGGTAGGCTATTTGGAAAGCTGGGAAAGGGAACAAACGAAGAAAGGGGTAGAGCCATTAGGCTTCTTCTTTCAATGGAAACTGGAAAGGAGTATAAGGAGCCTGAAAAATGTGAGCTTTGTGGAGGTGTTTTTAATAACCTCGATAAGTTTGCTGAACTCTGCATAAAAGCTGCTGAAGGAATAGAATTTGAAACCTTCTGGGTGGGTTCGAGGTTCCCAGAAGAAATTGAAAAAAAGGAGGAGGAAATTTGGAGGAAATTCAGAGTAGTGAGTGGAGAAAAGATTACAAAAGAGTTCAACAGGGAGCTTGGGAAAGTTATTGCAGTTAGATATGGAAAGACACCAGTAAAAGAGAGGCCCGACGTTGTCTTCATAGTTGAGCCCTTCTCGGAAAAGGTTGAACTTCAGGTAAATCCAATATATGTAGCTGGGAGGTATAGAAAGCTCATTAGAGGAATACCCCAAACTCCAGCCCCTGGGTTTAAGGAGAGCATAGCAACGATAATCTGCAGAGCTTTTAAGAAGCACTTCCATGGAAAGTGCATATTCAAAGGAGCTGGGAGAGAAGACGTCGACGTTAGAATGCTGGGCAATGGAAGGCCCTTCGTAGTTGAGATAAAGAGACCCAGGAAGAGAAAAGTAAATCTAAAGGACATTGAAGAAGAGATAAACCAAAGTGGAAAGGTGGAGGTTCTTAATTTAAGGTTCATAACGCCAGAGGAAGCCGAGAGAATTTTAACCACAAGACATAGAAAAGTGTACGAGGCCATTGTTTACGTTAAGGATGGAATAACAAAGGAAGAAGTTGAAAAGGTAGTTAAGTCCTTAAAGAATGCGGAAATTAAACAGAGAACCCCCAGGAGAGTGCTCAATAGTAGAGCTGATTTAGTTAGAGTTAGAAAGGTTTACGATGTGAAGGGAGAGTTAATTGATGACAAGCACTTCAAACTCAGGTTAGTCACCGATGGAGGTTTATACATAAAAGAGCTGATATCTGGGGATAGGGGAAGGACCACCCCTTCAGTGTCTGAAATTTTGGGAAAGGAAGCTTGGTGTGAAATCTTAGATGTTTTAGAGGTGTTGGACGATGTTGAGGGAGATAATTGAGAAGTTTGATGATACCGTAATAGTTGATAAGCCCGTGAAAAAGGAATACGAGATAACTAAATACCTGCTTAAGTATAAGGACAGGCCCGTCTTATTCAAAGACGTTGAGGGCTGGGAAGTTGCTGGGAACATTTGGTCAACAAGAGATAGGATTGCAAAATTCCTAAATACCGACAAGAAGGGACTCCTCGAGCTCTTAGCCTATTCCATGGAAAATCCATCGAAGTATGAAATCGTAGATGATGCGGAGTTTTTAAGGAACGAGAATGAGGTAAACCTACTGGATCTCCCAGTTCCCAAGTTCTACCCCAAGGATGGGGGAAGATACTTTACCTCAGCAATCGTTGTGGCAAAGAGAGGGGACTTTGTTAACCTCTCTTTCCACAGAATGATGATTCTGGATGAGAATAAAGCAGCCATTAGAATAGTTCCCAGGCACCTATACGCCATGTGGAAGGAGAGTGTTGAAAGTGGGGAGGAGTTAGAGGTTAGGATAATAGTTGGAAACCCAATCCACGTTTTATTGGCTGGGGCGACCAGCGTAGCTTATGGAATAAGTGAGCTTGAGATTGCATCTACAATTAGTAGGAGAGCCTTTGGAAGGCCGTTAGAGGTAGTTGATGTCAACGGAATTCCCGTCCCTGTCGAGAGTGAGTTCGTCTTTGAGGCTAAGATAACCGATGAGATGGTTGATGAAGGACCATTCGTTGATATAACTGGGACTTACGATATAGTTAGGAAGCAACCCGTTGTTGTTTTTGAGAAAATGTACCATGTAGACAATCCAATATTCCATGCCCTTCTCCCTGGGGGTTATGAGCACTACATGCTCATGGGCCTTCCAAAAGAACCTCAGATATATGCCAGCGTGAAGAGGGTAGTCCCAAAGGTTCATGGGGTTAGACTAACAGAGGGAGGTTGCATGTGGTTGCATGCTGTGGTCTCAATAACAAAACAACATGAGGGAGATGGAAAGAATGCAATCCTCGCAGCATTTGCTGGCCATCCAAGCCTCAAGAGAGTTATTGTTGTGGATGAAGACGTTGATATATACGACGATAGGGAAGTTGAGTGGGCCGTAGCTACTAGATTTCAGCCAGATAAGGATCTTGTAATTATACCAAACGCTAGAGGGAGCTCACTGGATCCATCTGGGAAAGATGGGTTAACAGCTAAGTGGGGAATAGATGCAACGAAGAGTTTAGATAGGAAAGAGGAGTTTGAAAAAGCCAAGTTGGAGTGAAGTTTTGAAGATTTTTCGGCACATGGTTTTTGGGCTTATTTTTCTATTTTTAGTTTTGTTTGGGCTTTATTTTTAAAATAAAGGTTTTTGAGGGATTAGGGTTTGATTTAGTAACCTGAAGTTAGTATTTGCAGTATGTTACAGTTTTGTTGCTAAATTATGACGAAAATTTTTCGAAAATTCTTGACAATATTTTAAGAGTATATTTTTGTAAGAAGTTTGAGGAATTCTGTTGGATTCTTGTGAAAAGGTTGGAGTTTGCTTGATTGGACTGTTGAAGGTTGTTCGTGGGATAGGGTGTGGAAGTGGTGTTTTATTCCCAGGGTGCTTGTGGGAGTATTCTTGGTTTAAAGTCTTAAGGGGAGTTGGTTTGTTTATAAATAAGGGGTTCTGGGGTAAGGTTGACGCCCCGTAAGGGTTATAAATTCAAGTGATATAATTACTCCATAGGAGTATTGGGGCGAAAAAGCCCCCTGTTCCAATAAGACTACAAAAGAATTGAAATA